>JAYSZC010001062.1:0-2559 GCA_043738235.1 Lewinellaceae bacterium
GACAGCGCAACGAAGAAAATGATCCAATCCAAGTAACACCGATCCCTGATCGGTGGGATGACGTTTACTAAACTTGAAAAAGTTTAGTAAACGTCTCATCCTGATCGGCGAATACTGAATACTGAGATGACGTTTACTAAACTTTTTAAATTTAGTAAACGCCTCACCTATATAATTAGCCCTTCTCCTGCCAACGCGCGAGAAGGGCTTTTTTGAAATAAAAATCCCGAATTTTTCACAGTGGAAAAATTCGGGATGAACAATATATCGGTTAAAAACCGTAAATGCGGTGCATTCTACAACATCGCAGCCAGTTGTGCCAAACGTGCGGAGTAACCCGCTTCATTGTCGTACCAGCCCACGATGCGGCAGGTATTGCCGTTTACCTGGGTCAGTGGCGCGTCGAAAACGCAGGAGTGTGTGTTGCGCACGATATCGCTCGATACGATTTCATCCGTATTGTACTCCAGAATACCTTTCAGGTTACTATCAGCCGCTGCCTTGAAGGCTGCGTTGATTTCTTCCACGGTGGCCGTTTTTTTAATCATGGCCACCACATCAGTGACAGAACCGGTTGCAACAGGAACACGCAGGGAGTGCGCGGCGATTTTACCTTTCAGGTGAGGCGCCACCAGAATAACTGCTTTTGCAGCGCCAGTGCCGGTAGGTACGATATTTTGTGCAGCAGCCCGGGCACGACGAAGGTCTTTGTGCGGCCCGTCCTGCAGATTTTGGTCGGCGGTATACGCGTGAATCGTGTTCATAAAGAACTGTTCGACGCCAAATGCTTTATCCAACGTCAGAATCATCGGAACAAGACAGTTGGTCGTGCAGGAGGCGTTGGACAGGATCAGGTCTGTATCTTTGATCTGATCGTCGTTGGCGCCGATCACGAAAGTAGGCACATCGTCCGCTTTTGGCGGGGCAGAAAGGACGACGCGTTTAGCGCCTGCCTGCAGGTGAAGTCCCGCTTTTTCTTTATCCAGGAAAATGCCGGTGCATTCGAGCACTACATCCACACCCATTGCCTTCCAGGGCAATTCTGCGGGGTTTCTCACAGCCAGACCTGCAATTTTGACACCATTTACAGTAATGCTGTTTTCGTCGGACTCTACTGTACCGTCGAAGCGACCGTGCATGGTGTCGTATTTCAGTAAGTGCGCCAGGGTGTGGTTGTCTGTAAGGTCGTTGATAGCGACCACTTCTACATTGGGGTCCTTGACGAGGTTGCGGAAAGTGAGGCGACCAATTCGGCCAAAGCCGTTGATGGCGATACGTTTTTTAGCCATTGTTATCTTGAGTATTTTGTTTACAAAATGTTCGTTGCGGCGCAAAAGTAAGGTTTTTTCAGGCGTTTATAGGTTTATAGTTTATGAAGTTTATCGTTTATAGAGTACTCATTATAAACCATAAACCATAAACCTATAAACCATAAACTATAAACCCAGCCTCACTTCCATCCTCACCGGCTGATGATCCGAAAATTGAAATCCCTGATCGATGCCCTGCACTTTTTTGACCTGCACATTGGGCGATACCAGGAAATAATCAATCAGGGTCTCGAATGTTTCACCTTTTTTGTACGGATTCCGGCATTTCCGGTTGCTTGGAACGGTCGGGTCATAGGCATACACCCAGTTGTCAGGGAAAAAGTCCGGCGGAATATTACCCTGCTGAAAACCTTTGGATAATTGCGGCGTAAATACATCGAAGCGGAAATGCGGCGGGCACTGGTTCCAGTCGCCGCCCAGCACGACATAATTGCCTTTTTTATATTCGGCCAGCGCCAGATCGCGTAAATAAGGCAATTGAATGGCCTTGATTTTGTCGCCGGGATCGTACGCAGCATTGTGTATATTGATGACAATCAGGTCTTTACCGGTAGTAGTTCGGAAACGGTGCAGGGCTGCACAGCGGTCGAGCTGGAAAATCCGGTCGGGCATCGGATATTTCCCCGGCAATTGGTGCCGCAGTACTTCAGCGGGTTGAAAACGGGAAAATGTGCCCAGCCCCGACCGTACTTTTCCATAAGCATTCCAGGGTTCGAGCAAAGGTATCGGCACCCGGTCGCAGTGGTAGTTTTCTGAATAGGTGGCTGCAAATCCCGGCAATGTCTGACAATAAGCCTCGTATTGCCGGATATTGTAACTCCGGTCGGAGGCTTCGTCCACTTCCTGCAACAACAGAAAATCTGCTTTTGCATTTTGAAGCAGCGCTAAAGCGCCTTGTATATTTTTTTCCACTAATGGCCTGGGCGTGCGAACCATGCTGCTGCCCGAATACCACATGCCTTCATCATCGAAGAAAAAATCGGATTCGGCTCCCAGACCGCCAAAACCGACGTTCCATATCAGGAAACTTAAAGTGCTGTCCGGCACAATTGCCTGACTGGCCGCCTGAGTAGAGGAGAGCGGGCCGGCACCTTCGTCGGGTTGCCAGTCGTTGATATAGCCGTGTATAAAAATGACCATAAAATAAACGGCAATGAGGCTGAAAAAAGCCCATAACAGGCGGCGAAGGAGACGATTTTTGGACATGGAATCGTGAATTGTGAGTAGT
>JAYSZC010001063.1:0-2559 GCA_043738235.1 Lewinellaceae bacterium
CAACCGCAAACCGTCGAGTTTTTCAAAATCGTACAAAACAAACTGCTTTGGGCTGTGAGCCAAAAAACCGCCGCCGAAATCATTGCCGCCCGTGCGAATGCAGAAAAACCAAGTATGGGGCTGACTTCATGGAGCGGGGGCAAGGTGCGTAAAAGCGATATTTCTACCGCCAAAAACTACCTGAATGAAGATGAGATAACCGCCCTGAATTTGTTGGTGGAACAATTTCTGGCATTTGCAGAGGCGCAAGCCCAACAGCGTAAGGTCATGTATATGCAAGACTGGATAAAGCGACTGAACGACATTTTGACCATCAACGAACGCGAAGTATTGGAACACGCCGGGCGCATCCGCAAAGAACTGGCAGACGAACTGGCAGAAAAGGAATATGAGAAATTTAAGGCGCAACAACAGGCCATTGAAAAGGGCGAAAGCTTAAACCGATTGGAAGCAGACCTCAAAGCAATTGGGAAAAAGAAAAAGGACGGTTAAAGTGAATAGCGCCCAATAAGAATAAAATTGGATGTACTCAATATTTTTCACAAACAATATTTTTAAATATGAAAAAGAAAATCACATTGAATGCGAAAGTGAAAATTCTTCAAGACAAGACTATATCTGGTCACCATACAAATGGTACGATAGCAGATATTCCATTGTTGACCGGGCAGATATACGAAGTAGAGATACTTGACAATTTTGCATATTTTGACTTTAAGGGCTTTGCTACCTACCCTTATACTCACTTGAAAAATGTTGAAATTATAGAACAATATTAAATAAAAAAACCCGCGCCAAGCCTGGACAGCACAAACGCGGGCAAACGTTCACTTCTTAAACAAGTAAAAAATGAATCCATTTGACGGCAAATTTAAAGCATTTGCACAGACTTTAAGCGCAAAAAATGCGCAAGGCCACGCCGAACACGTCGCCGCCACCTCTACCGACACTTTCCGGGACAAACCTTTTACCGAAGAATTCCAAGGGGTTTACAAAATTTCTCTTTGGGGCCAATCGCTCGCACAGGTTGTAACTTATGCCACGACAGCCGGGCTTGGTGTATTTGCTTTGCAACACATCATCATTGCATCGTGGGGCATTTTTGTTGCCGTGCCGCTTGCTCTGCTCTTTGCTTATGGGGTTGAACGGCTGAAACGCTCTACCCTCGCCATTGCATCAAAGCATTTATTGAAGTACAAAACCTTTGGCTTTGTCGGCATTGTGGCCGCGCTGGTAATGTGTGTGAGCATTGCCGCCGCATTGTACGGCGCGAAGGAATTGCCCGGCGTGTTTTACCCTAAACCCGCCCGCACCGTGGACGCTGCCAGCGTTGAACTACTTACCGCCGATATTGCCAGGGTGCAAGCCGACATAGAGCGCACCACGGCGGCACTGAGTAGCGGTAAAAATTGGGTAGCAGAAAATCGCACCCTACCCCGACTGCAAAAGGAGCGGGCGGCACTCATTGAAAAGCGAGACGCGGCACAAAAGGACGTTGCCGCCCGTGGTGACACCGACCACGCCGAAGCATTGGCAGATCGTGAAACCAAGGTGCAAAAAATGCAGGTGTACGCCATAAGTGCCGCCATTGTTGCTGAATTGATTTTCCTGTTTTGCACGGGCTTTGTTTTGTACTACCTGTTCCGGGCATTCGCCGAAATGGAGCAGGAAGAAGAAACAGAAACGCAACCTACACAACCCGCACCGCCGGTTCATCCGCAACGCAACAACACGCCGGTTTCCCAAAACTTGCGGGTTGATTCTGACAGCGCTACACAAACCGTCTACGCGCACGCGGACGGAAAACGTGCAACGCAATCGGATAACCATTCCACTACTTTACTACCCGGCCAAAGGTTGTGTGCGCACTGCCAAACCGTTTACACTTATGGCCATGCCCGGCAACGGTTTTGCACTGAAAAATGCAGGATTGAAAATTGGCAGGAAAAGAACGGGAAGGAGATAAGACATAGGATAAATGTAAAAGCATGAAATATTCACGGGGCAGGGCTACCGGGTGGGTAGCCCTGCTGTTACAAATAATTCCAATATGAAAGACTATCAACTGACCCCGGCAGACATAGAAGAGCTGCAAAAGTGGGGCTATGATTCGGATGAAATTAATAGCGCTGACCGACGTATCTATACTTACGGCGACTGGCTAAATCCTGAAAAATCAATGGGGCCGTTCAACCTGGGCGGGGAGGGAATAGAGTCTCGTTATCTGACTGAAAGTGGAGACAGTACCACAAAAGAAAATGGAAAATTAACGCTCTTTATTCTTTCTGAAAAAGAAGCAAAGAGGATTAATGACCATAAAGAACGGATCGTAAACCAGTTTGTTGAGGCATACTTCATGGTGCTGGTGAATTGGTTTGAAGAGCAATACAAAAAATCATTGGCGACAAAAAGTCTGATTGAAAAAGAATTGGCGAGAGTTAGAAAACTACTTTTCACATACAATAGATAGTATACAGAATTAGGGTTGTAAAATAACGCGCACTTACCTTTGTGGTATGAAAGCGTTAAGATACCGAGACATAAATGAGAAAAAGGACA
>JAYSZC010001064.1:0-2557 GCA_043738235.1 Lewinellaceae bacterium
TCGGCAAAAAGTGGAACCGTAACCGGGTCATAACCGCCAGGCCCATAATTTTCGAGTCCGATACCAACGCCAACGCTCAACAGGCGATTCAGTTTAATCCCGGAGCTGTGCTGCAGCGAATAACCGGTTTCAATCTCTCCGAATAACAAGGCTGCCCGGCTACTGTGGTACCATCCCCGTTCCCTGAAATTGTACGGACGCGCTTCCCGGATTTTCTTTGCTCCGTGGCAGTGTTGTACAACGCGCCGCACGGATTTGCCCGGAATCTGCAACCTGGCGCCTGCCCAGGTCGTTATGATAAGCGAGGTAGCTGGATCATACTCGCTGATCGTACCCCGAAAAATGGATCCGCCTTTTAAGTAGACCACATCCTGGCAGCGAAGGCTGTCTTGGGCGCCCAGGCATTGGGCAGACAGTAAGAGGCTGAAAATGAATATTTTGCGCAACATGGTATCAGGTTTGAATGCACGTACTTCCGAACTTTGTTGTACTTCCGAACCCTGTTCGGAAAATGCTCCGAACAGGGTTCGGAGGTACCTACCGAACGACCGGCAGCAGGCTGATCTGTTTCGGATCCTCCGGGTTGCTTACGTCAAACTGGTAAAAACCGCCATCCCCGATTACCAGCAGGTGTTCGTCGCTGAATGCGATGACATCGTAGGTCGTCACGTTTTTCAAGTGCGAAAGTTGTTTCAGGTTCAGCGGATCGGATTTGTCAAAAATTTTCAGTCCGTCATCACAGAGAAACAGGTGCTCATTGGTCACGGAAAGCCCCATCGGTTTGGTCATAGGGTATGATTTGCTCAGCGAAGCGCTGGGCAGGTTTCTGATGTCGATCACGTCCAACTGGTTAAACGTGCCGTTGCAAGTGGTGCCGCCGTGTATGGTCACATAAGCATTATTTTCGTCGCAAACGACCGGGTCGCAGCCGGTAGCGTGGATGAAAACGGCCTCTTGTACCGGGCGAGCGGGGTTTGTGTTGTTGAAAATGAAAACACCCGTCTGGGAGCCTACAAAAAGGCGGTCTTTCCAGGGAAAGATGGTTTCGATGTTCCAACCCATATACAGGGAGTCGCGGCGGCTGGGGCAGGTCGGGTTTTGCAGCGACCAGGTGCGCAGCATAAAGTTGTCTACGGTGTACAGGAACTGGTCGTGCAGGCCGAAACGGGCGTAAGAACCGGCAATACCCGTAGCAGCCGGGACGCCGTTGTTTCTTGTATCAAAACTGGAAGTGCTGGCAAAAGAAGAACTACTCACTTCGGCAAAAAGGACATCGCCCCGCATAAACCAGGTATTGTTCCAGCGGTTGTCATTACAGGGCACTTCTTCTGTTATCTCTGTTTGCGCGTAATCTACGAGGTAGCCCAACTGAGGCGTAAAACCATGCAATTGAAATGCTTCCTGCGAAGTGCAAACCAACTGCGGGTTTTGTACATTACTGATGTCGATGGTCAGCAGGTCGACATACTGGTCGGCGTATAAATGGTTGCCGCGGATAGCCATATCGACATTGCCTGGAATTTTCCAGAAAGCAATATTTTGTGGACTGGCAGGATTTGTATTGTCAATAACGTGTATACCTTCGTGGAGTTCGTTGATGAACAGGTAAGTGCCGAACGCATAGATTTTGCCGGGTTTATGGAGCGTTCGCGGCGATTCAGCGCTGATACCCACACGGAAATCGGCGGGCAATTTGTAAATCGGATCGAAACGCACATAAGTGCGGGTGGAAGTACATTCGTCGCGCAGACAGCCGGACATGGAGGCAAGTACGAGTCCGACAAAGGCAAAGCGGAGTAACAGTGAATATTTCATATTGAACGGGTTCAAGATTTGACTGGTTTACATTACAATTGGCCAATTTAATTACATAGACCGCGTTTTTTATGACCCGGGTTGGTAAAGAACAAGAAATTTTTCAAAGCGCTGTTATATTTTTGCGCTTACTTTTATATAAAGCATTGGAAATCAAAACATTTTATAAAAATTATGTGGACGCTGATAACAGGTTTTGACCAACTTTCAAAAGAAGAAATTGATACATTGGTGGACGCCCCTGCATTGATTACCATTCTTGTCGGCGCAGCAGACGGCGATCTGGACCGGGAGGAACGCACCTGGTCGGAGCGCCTGCTTCGTTCCCGCACCTACAACAATCCGAAAACACTGAATGAATTTTACCGGGTTGTCGTGGAAGGATTCTGGATGAAAGTACATTCCGAAATGGCCCATTTGCCGGAAGACCCCGCGGCCCGCAATGCCCTGATTTCCACCCGTCTGGAGCGACTCAATCCAATTTTAGCCAAACTCGACGTGCAACTCGCCGCCGACCTCTACAAGGGTTTTATCGGATTAGCCGAAGAAACCGCAGAGGCTTCGGGCGGTTTTCTACGCATCGGATCCATCAGCGCGGAAGAAGCCCGCTGGGTAAAATTGCCGATGATTACGCCGATTGTTGCCCCAAAAAGAGCGAAAAAAAAGGGAGATGATGATGAAGACGAATGGGTGGATGAAAATCCTACGGTACCCATGCGATGAAAGAAGTTATCCGTTATCG
>JAYSZC010001065.1:0-6382 GCA_043738235.1 Lewinellaceae bacterium
TTTGTGCGCCGAATCTTCGATGCGCGGGCGGTTTTCCTTTTCGCCGATATTGCCGATGGCGATATTTTCAGAGGCGGTAAACATAAAGCGCACATAATCCTGGAAAATGATGCCGATTTCCCGGCGCAGGTCATCGGGATCGTATTCGCAGAGGTCGACCCCGTCGAGCAGGATACGGCCTTCGGAGGGTTCGTAGAGGTGGGCCAGGAGTTTGACCAAAGTGGTTTTGCCTGCGCCGTTTTCACCCACCAGCGCCAATTTTTCGCCGGGATGCAAGGTAAAACTCAGGTGTCGCAAGGCCCAGATGTCCGTTTCGGGATAGCGAAACCCCACGTTTTCAAATACAAAACCTTGCTGCATCGGGCGCGGCACTTTGCGACCACCGGCATGGCTTTGCGCCATGGGTTTTAATTCGAGGAAATCAAACAAGTCCTGCAAGTACAGTGAGGTTTCCGCAATACGGGTAAAACGGCTCACGATGCCCTGCAGCAATCCCTGCAAGCGGCTGAATGCGCCGGCCAGAAAAGTAAGCGTACCGAGGGTAATGAGTCCGACGATGGTTTGCCAGATGACGAACACATAAGCTGCGTAATAACTGGCCGTTCCCAGGGCGCTGAACAGGCTGCCCCAGGCCGCCCGTTTGAGCGCAAGTTTTTGATTGGCCAGGAAATATTTATCGGAAATCACCTTGAAACGATCGGCAATAAAATGTTCGAGACCGAAAATTTTGATCTCTTTGGCTGTCTCGTTGCTGGCGCCGATGTAGCGCAGGTAATCAATTTCGCGGCGCTCGGGCGTCCAGGAGCGGGACAAGGAGTAAGATTCCTGGTTGAATTTGCTTTCCCCGATAAACGAAGGAATAACAGCCACCACCAAAATCAGCAAGAGCCAGGGATTGAAGGCTATCAGTCCGCCGCTCAAAAAAAGCACCGTGATGAGGTCTTGTCCCTGCCCCAGCACCATGCTCATCAGGGCAGTCCGTCCGGCGGTCTGCGTTCTGGCGCGTTCTAATTTATCGTAAAAATTGGCGTCCTCAAATTGGTATAAGTCCAGTGTCGCCGCATGGCGGATGATCCGTACGGAAGAGTCGTTGTTGACTAAATCGCCCAAGAGGCTGTCAGTCAGGCTAATAGCGCGGCCCAGCAGGCTACTGGCTACGGCCAGGGCAAACTCCAGCATTACCCAGTACCAGATGGGAAAACTTTGCCAGTGCTCGAGTGAAAACTGCCCCCGCTGGTGTTGTTCAATCAGGGCCACCACTTCGTCGACAATTTCTTTGCCGACATAGAGCATGGTCAATGGCACGGCAGATTGTACCAATCGGAGCACGATATTCCAGAGCGTCAGTTTGGGACTTACTTCCCAGATCATTTTAAAAAACCGGGGGACGTTGTTCAACGATCCAAATTGCTGGAAGAAGCCCTTTTTTTCCGCTTTTTTTGCCGTTGTTCCGTTTTGAGAGGCCTCTTTCCGGCCCCTTCTGAAATTTTTATCTTGCATAGGTGGTTGGTATCAAAACCACACAACTGTTTTCCTTTTGAAAAAGTTGCGCGGGTAAAGTTATAGCTAGACGATTCCAAAATAAATGTAAGTTATTCCATAGCCACGTTTACGAAACCGAAAAAGGTTCCGTAAACGGATAGAACTTGCCAGAAACTGTCCAGGTTTTAAAAACCTGGACAGTTTAGCACTCGATAAAAAATAAAATTCTGCTCTCTTCTTGGGCCTTGTCTTATGAGACAACCACGAAATAGTCCGAAGCGCGGACATAAACCTGCAAAACAAATAATCCCGAATTTTTCAGATCTGAAAAATTAGGGATCGTAGATATTCCCTTTTGCCTTTAAGTAAAAGGGCAAAATAGTTTAGATTATATTCTTTGCAAATGCTTGATTATCAACACTGATAACCAATAACTGATAACTACTTTAGTGTTGTACCACCAATTTGCGGGTATGCTGTTTGTCGCCGTTGCGCACCTGCACGAAATAAACGCCGTTTGCCATTTCATCCAGCCGGACGTTCAAACGGTTTTCATCTTTTGACAAACGGGACTGCTGCTGCCATATTAACCTGCCCGAGATATCGGAAATTCGGATCGAAACGGGTGTATTTTCTTCCAAAACCGGAATTTCCAGCTGGATGGAAGCATCTGCAGGATTGGGATACATCCCGAAACCGGCGTCTTCAAAAATGACCGGAATTTCAAATGTTTGCGCATCGCTGCGGTCGTCGGGCATTCCCTGCAACCAGGCTATGCCGCTCAGGCTGACGAGGAGCGTGTAACATTGCGTACTGCTGAAGGCGCCGCCGACTCCGTAAACGTAGGCATGATAACTCGTTGAAACCGTTGAGGTGTTGTAAATGATCTGCTCGCTGGTTGTGCCGGTATTGGCGGAAGTGGCTAAAAGGGAACTGCCGACATACAATTTCAGGTCAAAATTGGCTGGCAGCGTCGTGAGGTCAACTTTGATATTGCGGGTAGTGTTAGTATTGCTGAAACGGTACCAGTCTTTATCAGATGAACTGGCAACGCTGGCCGTGATGTTAGCGTTGACAGGAATCGTTTTTGCGGTACTGCGGGTGTTGTTCGGCTCATACACGTCCGGACAGCCGGCAGCAGAGGTGGTAAAAGTAGCCGCCGTCGAATAGGCGCCGAGCGTACCGCTGCAGTTTGCCTGAACCTGATAATTGTATGAAGTGCCTGCCGACAAGCCGCTCAGGTTGTGGGAAGTACCTGTCAGGTTGCTTACGGTCGTCCAGCCCGAACTGGAGGCTAATTTCCATTGCAAAGTATAGGATGTAGCGCCGCTCACTGCGCTCCAGTTTAAAGTAGCGCCGGTGGTGGTAATGGCGGTAGCCGACAAGCCGCTCACCGTTCCACAGGAGCTGCCGGAAGAACAGGTGGCCGAGAGGCAGGAAGCCGTGCTGACTTCCGTACGGATCACATTGCCCGGTTGCGTGCCGAAACCATTGTTGAAATTGATGCCGTAACTCGTCAGGTGGCAGTAACTCATGATGGTGCCGCCGTTGACGGGCGCCGGACCCGGAGCGCAGCCGCCGTCTGTGGTATAGCAGTTATCGAGTGCGCCGCCCGTCCAGCCGCACCACTGGGTATGTCTGGAGCCGAGGTTGTGGCCCATTTCATGCGTCATCACTTCCACCGTCCAGGAATAAGTAGGCACTGTGGAATAGGAAGCCGAAATATTGCTGTAAGCATAGCAATAGGAACTATTGCAAAGCACATCCACATAGGCTACGCCGCCGACGTTGTTACCGCCCAAACTGACCAAATGCGCAAGGTCTCCGTCAAAACTGGTGCGAAGCGAGCGAAACTGACCCAGTGCCGTGCTGCTGCTGGTATTGCTGTAGCTGTCAGCAGTAGTCCAGATGAAAATCGTGGAAATCTGTGTGCTGATGGTTTCGTTGGCATATAAGGTTGCCATCTGGTTGAAAATACCCGTGAGGTAATTGGTGGTGTTCTCTACGGATCCTTTGTTGAGGAGTAATTCATTATCCGCTTCGAGGTAAACCCGTACACAGCCGCTTACTTCCGCTACACTGGATGACTGCTGCTCATTATCATCCCTGCGATCCACTTCTAATTCTTCACAGGAAAAATCGTTTTTCTTCTTTAATTTGTCATCGGCGTACAGGATGTATTGCTGCAGGTTTTCCCGCACATCAACCCTGCCCAATACCCGGTCGCCGTGTATTTCATCAGAAATCATTCCCATCACTTCATTCGGAAAAAAACTGAACGCGACCAAAGAATTGGACGCACCCCTGATACGTCCGCGGTAGTGGACATTGGTTTGTACCGGAACGAAGCGGCCATTCGAATTATTTGTAACTACATGAAAATCAGGTGTTAACAATTGCACCTTCAACAGTTCCACATCTACTGTTTCAGCCCCATAAGGCAAAGACAACAACAGCGCTTCCGGCTGAGTTGCTAAGAGCGTTTGCAACTCCTGCATGTTCAATTGCAGAAATTGTGCGCCCTCCACCGCCTTGTCAATATCTTTGTCGGCAGAAACGCCGGCGGAGAACAAAGGCAGGGAATAAAAAGAGCCGCCTTGATCGGCGAATTGCTGTACGGCAGCAGGAACCGGTTTGAGGGATTGAGCGTTGGCAGTTACAGCCAACAGAGCCACAAAGAGGCTCGCCGAGGCAAAGGATAGAAGTCGTTGCATTGAAAAACAGTAAGTAGGTTTGATAAAAAAAGAAGCAATAGTATGCCAAAACAATCGTATACCTGAATTATTTGAAATAATATTTTGTCATAAAACGGCAATAGCCCCACAAATGCTGTTCCACCCGACTTCCATTCGCTTCCGATCGGACTGACCATGCGCCATCTTTATTACCTGACTCGTGCAACCCTCTGGCTTACCCTGGCTTTTGCGCGGGCTGCCTGGTATTTTAATCGCCGGGCTTTGCGGGATCTGGAACTCCCCCACCCCGAATCCCTGAATTCCAAGGAAAAACGACGCTTAAAACATTATTTTTATGGAACGACTTACCTGAGTATCGTTTTTTGCAGCCTACGCGGCCGCACCCGCAGTTCAAAGGAAAAACATCTTTTTACGAATCTGGCAGCCCTGGCGTACTTTTTTGACGACCTGGTCGATGTTTTCCGCGAACAGGACAACACCGGTATTCTATGGGAAAACAACCCTGAAAAATACGGCATAACCGCCGACGAACGCGGACTGGCGCTGCATTTTCTGAACAATATTTACCGCGAATTGCCCGATTCGCATATACAGGAATTTCAGGTGTTTATGCACCGGGTGTTTAATGTTGAAACTGCCGGTCGCCAGCAAAAAGACATTTCCAAAACGTTGAAAGACGCCGAGTTAAAAGATATTACAGCCGAAAAAGGCGGGTACTCTGTTTTGTTGTTCAGAAGGGTATTGCGGCACCCGCTCGAACCGGCGGAAAAAACGGCACTGTACCAGTTTGGCTTCCTGATCCAGTTTTGCGACGATATTTTCGACCTCTGGTTCGACAGAAAAGAAGGCATTGCAACCTTAGCCACCGCCGCCGTTCAACATGGCGACCTCTATCACCTTTCACAATCCTTTGAGCAACAGGTCATAACAACCAAACAGGCGTTCCGGCATACGCATTATCCGGGCCGGCAAGTGGAAACCGCCCTGCGTGTGATTCACTTTATCGTCAGTATTACGCGGGTTTGTTTGAAGGAATATATTGATTTGCAAAAAAAGCACGGAACTTTGCCGCTCGATCAACGCCACCTGATGGTGGTCGACATGGAGCGATGGCGCAACCGACTGCGGGCGGCTTTGTTGTTAGTGCGGGATGTGTGAGAGAAAAGGCAAAATTGCAAAAGGCAAAAAGCAATGTAAATCAATGAGTTACAGAAGATTTAGTTCATAAAAACAATGAATAAAATAATAGAAGCAAGTATTACCGCCAGTATCGCCGTCAAACAGGCTATACTGGCAGATACAACCTTTCAACAAAAAATAGAACAGGCTGCCCGGGCCTGCATTCAGGCATTCCGGGAAGGCGGGAAAGTACTTTTTTGCGGCAATGGTGGCAGCGCTGCCGACGCGCAGCATATTGCCGCTGAATTGTCCGGGCGATTTTATATCGACAGGCCGCCGCTTTTTGCAGAGGCCTTGCACGTAAACGCCTCCTATGTCACGGCAGTCGCCAACGATTATGGGTTCGAGGAAGTATATGCCCGTATGGTACAGGCGGCCGGCAGACCCGGCGATGTACTGTTTGCGATTAGTACTTCCGGCAATTCATCCAATATCCTGAAATCGATAGAAGCGGCAAAGCGGCAAGGCATGGTCGTCATCGGATTGACCGGAAGTTCCGGCGGAAAAATGTGCGATCTTTGCGATGTGCTGCTCAATGTACCCAACAGCGATACGCCCCGTATCCAGGAGTCACATATCCTGATCGGACATATTCTTTGTGAGATCATTGAAGGGGAAATGTTTGTAGGAATGATGAATGATGAATGATGAATGATGAATGATGAATGATGAATGATGAAAAAATACTAATTAATTGCAAATCAATACTTTAAAAGAAGAAAGCAGAATTCACTTCACCTGTCGGGCCAAATATTCATCATTCATCGTTTATCATTCATCATTAATAAACCAACCACCAAAACATGGGTTTTTTTGACAAATTTTTTAACCGCGAAAAGAAGGAAGACCTCGATAAAGGGCTTGAAAAAACGAAAGAAGGCATCTTCGACAAACTCACCCGCGCTGTGGCCGGAAAGAGCACCGTCGACGTAGAAGTACTCGATGAAGTAGAAAGTGTGTTGATCAGCAGTGATGTGGGTCTGGACACGACCATCAAAATCATCGACCGGATTGAAGACCGTGTA
>JAYSZC010001066.1:0-6379 GCA_043738235.1 Lewinellaceae bacterium
ATTATACCTCCAATTTTTACCGAAACACGCCACAAGGTCTTGAGTTGAGTATTGCAGCTATCTTTACGCCTGCTTCAAGCGGCCCGAATCACAGAAAGGTTTATGTGGCGGGTATCGGACAGACGCGCAGGGAGTATTCCTTCACTTACCCAGGTGTTTATACCGTTATCGTTGAAAATTTGTCAGGCTACCGGAAAGTTGGAGAAACAGAACAGGGCACGATCCATCCCGATTCTTTTTTCGGCCTCACCAACTCCAGTCAGGAGGTATCCGATGTTGGCCGCTTAACTATTTATCCCAATCCGGCGGGCAGCGTGGTTTTTATACAATGCGACGATTGTCCGCAACCGGAAACGGCAGAATGGATGGATCTATCCGGGAAAGTATTAAAAACGGTACAAAACCCTGCCTTCCAGTCTCCTATGGAGGTAAATGACCTGCCAAAAGGCTTGTACCTGTTGCGGATTCGTATGGCTGGTAATTATACTGCGGTCAGGAGGGTGGTCGTTTTTTGATCACTCATTCCGCAGGCTCTCCACCGGATTTGCCAAAGCTGCCCGCAGCCCCTGAACACCAACCGTCATAAACGCAATGGCGATGGCCGGCACACCGGCAGCGGTAAACATCCACCACTGTACCTCGATGTGATAGGCAAAATCTTCGAGCCAGTTCTGAACGCCCCACCAGGCCAGCGGAACGGCCAATGCAATGGCTACCAGCACTAATTTCATAAAATCACCAGCCAGCAGGGTCGTAATGCTGGAAACACTGGCGCCGAGCACCCGGCGAATACCGATTTCCTTGCGGCGCTGCTCGGCGGCAAAGGCGACCAGGCCGAAAAGCCCCAGGCAGGAGATCAGGACGGATAGCAGCGAGAACACAAAAACCACCCGGGCCGTGCGCTGTTCGCTCCGGTACATCGCGTCGAGGTGTTCGTCGAGGAAGGTGTATTCAAAAGCCGACTGCGGCAGGGAAGTATGGAAAGCCGATTGTATCTGCTTCATTGTTTCCGGCAGGTTGCCCGCGTTCATTTTCACCAGCATTAAATTGCGCGATTCCGTCGGTTTGTCGTGGAACGCATAAGCGCCGATAGAGTGGTGCAGCGATTCGGCATGGAAGTCTTCCAGCACGCCCGTGATGAAGGCGCTGGAACCCAACTGACAATATACTTTTTTGCCAATGGCTTCTTCGGGCGTCATCTGCAGGTAATCCACGGCCGTTTTGTTCAGGATAACGTGTACGATGGTGTCGCCGGGGTATTTCTCGGGCATCGGACTGCCGGCCAGCAACTTCATGCCGAGCACTTTTTCAAACCCGGGCGAAACGTGGTTGGTCCACAACAACAGCCCGTTTTCCTCATTTTCAGCGCGGTACAGGCTGCGACCGCTGGGCCGCCCTGCCGGGTAGGTTTGCGCCCGGCATACGGCTTCCACACTGCTCAGGGTGCTGAAATTTTGCATCAAAGCGTCCAACTGGGCCTTGTTTTCCGCCGCAGTCGTATTCACTGCCAGCACCTGTTCCGGCTGAAATCCGAGTTTTTTCTGTTGAATGAACTGCATTTGACGGTACAGCACCACTGTTCCGATCATCAGCACCACGGATGCTGTAAACTGGGCGGTTACCAGCGTACGCCGCAGCCAACCTGCGCCGGAGCCTTTGTGAAACGCCGTTTGCAACAAATTTTTAGGTAAAAAAGAAGAAAGGAAAATGGCGGGATAAGAACCCGCAAACAGGATCACGCCCAGCGTAATACCAAAAATGGCCGACAACGTAGTAGGCGCAACCAGGGTCTGGAGCGTCAGTTTTTTATCGGCCAACTGGTTAAATGCCGGTATGCTCAGGCTGAGCATTACCAGCGCCAGCAACAGCGAAATGCCTACCAGTACGGCCGTTTCAACATAAAAACGGGACGCCAGTTGCTGCCGCGATGCGCCCATCGTTTTGTTGATGCCTACTTCGCGGAAGCGTAATTGCGATCGCGCCGTAGTCAGGTTCATATAATTGAAACAGGCGATCAGCAACACCGCCAGCGCCAGAATGCCCAGTAAATTGACCTGTTTCGGGTCGCCCAGCCGCTCGGAATAGTTGTTGCGCAGCCCGGAAGAATGCAGATGCGCGTCGGCCAGCGATTGCAGGGACATGCTGAAATACTGATCCGGTTTCGGCACGTTTTTATCCAATACGACCGCCAATTGCTCCTGTACGTGCTGCGGACTGGCGTCCGGCCCCAGCAGCAACCATGTTTCAAAACTGGCATTGCTCCAGGGATTGTTTTTATAAGACACATCGACCGAGGCCAGCGAGCCGATGACCGCAGCGTCGAGTGTCGAGTTATTCGGAAAATCTTCATACACGGCCCGAACTTCCAGGGGCTGCAAGTTGTCGATCCGGATGCTGCGCCCCACCGGGTTGGCCGTGCCGAAATACCGGACTGCCGCAGAACGGCTCAGCGCTACGGTATTCGGTTGCGAAAAAGCCATGGACAAATCGCCGGCGACGGTTTGCAGGTCGAAAATAGCCAGTAGGCTGGAGTCGGCCCAGTACAGGCTTTGCTCCACTAATTTCTGATCGCCGGCGGTCACAAAAGCCGGTCTGCCAAACCCGTGTTTCAAAAACCGGGCGTACTGCTCCACCGCAGCGATGTTTTCTTTAGCCGCCGGGCCGATCCCGATAGGCGCATTGGCTAAAGACGAGGGTGTGACTTCATCCATTTTGATGTGTAACAGCACCCGGTAAATCCGGTCGAGCTTTGTATGGTGGCGGTCAAAGGATAATTCGTGTTGTACATGCAGGAACAACAACAGCGAAACCGTGAGGCCTATGGCCAATCCCAACACATTCAGCGCCGTGAACAAGGGGTTTTTCAGCAGGGCGCGCATCGAGCATTTCAGATAGTTTTGCAGCATGATTAGTTATCCGTTATTAGTTATTTGTTATCAGGGTTGATAATCAGGCATTTGTGCCATGGAGGGTCTTATGACCCGCACTTCTTTTTGGCTACTTTATGTACAGAACCACACGCGTTTTTTACCACATAGTTCACATAGGCCATTCATATAGAACACATAGTTTAGAGTACTCTACGGCTATGTGTTCTATGTGAATGACATATGTGAACTATGTGGTAAAAGAAAGAACTATATGGTAAAAGAAAAAAACCTGTCTCATCTAATTCTATTCATTTCGCAGCGACTCCACCGGATTCGCCAGCGCCGCTTTAATACTCTGAAAACTAACCGTCAAAAAAGCGACCGTTACCGCCACTGCGCCCGCTGCTGCAAATATGGACCAGTGCATATCGATGCGATAGGCAAAATCGGCCAGCCAGCCCTGCATAAAATAGAAAGCCACCGGCGCAGCAATGACAAATGAAATCAGCACTAATTTCAGAAAATCGCCGGCCAACAGCCGGGTAATACCTGCCACACTGGCGCCCAGTACCTTGCGGACGCCGATTTCTTTGCTGCGTTGTTCGGTGGTGAATGCCGCCAGACCGAACAGTCCCAGGCAGGAAACAAAGGCTGCCAGCAGGGCGAACAACAGGGCGATCGTTCCGATGCGTTGTTCCGCGCCGTACATGCGGTTCAGGGTCTCGTCCATAAAACGGTAACGAGGCTCCTGGCCGGGTGAAAAACGTTTCCATTGGTATTCGAGATCGGCGATGACCGGGGCTGCATCGGCGCCTTTGATGCACAAGCTCAATGCGCCCCTTTGTTGCCCGAGTTGCAGGCAAAGCCCGCCGATATTGTTGTGCAGGCTTTCAAAATGAAAATCTTTGATGACGCCGATGATAGTCAGTTCTTCAAAATCTTCGGGTTTGGAATCCACGGATTTGGTACGGGAAGTATACAGTTTTTGCCCGATGGGGTCCGCAAATCCCAGTTCTTTCGCCGCCGTTTCGTTGATAATAATCGCGGTGCTGTCGGTGACGCGGCCCGGGTCAAAATTGCGCCCCTGTTTGATTTCCATACCCAACGTATGCACATAATCGGCATCGACCTGCCAGCGCTGTATCACCTTGTCGGCAGGGCCGGTTACCCGCTGTGGCGACAAGATGCAATTCTCACGGTAACTATCCGGCATGGGCAGATAACTACTGATAGAGGCGTGCTCCACCCGGGCATTTTTCAACATTTCCGCTTTAAATGCCGGTATCCGGTCGCCCAGCGCTTCTGCATTATCCAGGATAAGCACCTGGCTTTTGTCAAACCCGAGTTCTTTCTGCTGAATGTATTGCAATTGATTGTAAACCAACAAGGTAGAAATGATGAGTGCCGTAGAAATGGCAAATTGAAATACGACCAAAGCATTGCGGATATGCATGCCTTTTGCCCCCGAGGGGTTTCCGGTCATTCCTTTTAATACCTTGACGGTCTGAAAAGCAGACAAGAAAAACGCGGGATAACTCCCGGCAAGCAAACCCACCGCCAATGCACCGCCCAGCAGCGATAAACCGAACGCCGGATTGCTCCATGGGATCGAGAGATCGCGGCCGCTGAGTTCGCAGAACATCGGCAAAGCCAGTTGCGCCAAACCCAGTGCCAGCCCTACCGCCAGGGTAGACAAAGCCACCGATTCGGTCAGAAACTGCCCGGCCAGCGCCGCCCGCGAACTGCCCAGCACCTTGCGCACACCCACCTCGCGGGCGCGACCTGCCGAGCGTGCCGTGGAGAGGTTCATAAAATTGATACATGCAATCAGCAGGATAAAAAAAGCGATGGCCCCGAAAATCCAGACATAGCGGATATTCCCGTTGGCTTCCAGTTCCGACTGAAAAGAAGAGTGCAGGTGTATGTCTGTCAGATTTTGCAAGCCGAATTGGGCGCGTTGCCCCGCTTTTTCAAAATCAGCGCTTGTGGTGGCAAATAAATCTTTGAGCAGGATACTTACTTTGTCATTGGCCAGCGCTTCAAATTTACGGGTGAATACCTCTTTGTCGACGCCCTCTTTCAGCAGGAAATAAGTAAAAAAGTTGTTGGAATATCCCCAGTATTGCGCGGCGGTTTTTAGATCCGGGTGCTCGTGCATCGGCATCAACACATCCGTGTGGAAGTGGGTTTTTTCAGGAATATCTTCAAAAACAGCCGTGACTACCCGCCGGTCTTCCGAGCGGCCCATGACCAGGGTTTGGCCCAGCGCCCCGGCGGCGGAAGCAAAATAATGCTCTGCTGTGCTGCGTGCAATAGCCACTGTTCCGGGCTGGCTCAGACAGCGGGCCGGATCGCCGGCAATGACATCCAGGGGGAAAATCTTGAAAAAACTGCTGTCTACAAAAAAGACTTTTTCTTCCCGCCCGCTTTCCGCAGATTGCCCTTCCAGGTGTGTGTTCCAGGTGCCTTCTGACCGGATGCGGCACCAGGCCTCTATTTCGGGCAATGCGGCTTCAGACTCAGGCCCTACCAGGGCATCCACACAACCGTGCCGCTCGTTGAAATCGTTGATTTTGATGTCGTACGTAGGCCTTACGATGCGCGTGGCCAGCGGGTTCCAGCGGTCGTAACTCAGTTCGTGACCCACGAATAGCAATATAAGCAGGCAGGCCGCCACCCCGATCGCCAGTCCGCTGATGTTCAGCAGGGAGTGCAGGCGATTGTTGGACAGGTTGCGGAGAGCGATTTTGAGATAGTTGCTGAACATGGATGAGGGATGGGGAATGAGGGATGAGGAATGAGGAATGAAGGGATGATATTGCGGATGTCGTTTTTTAAGTCTTCCATCATCTCTATAAACAATATGTAGCCAAGCCTTGCGCCAGTTTTTTAAACGTTTGAATATCAGTTGTTTATGAAAGGTTGCCCGGTAAAGAAATGTCCGAATCTGAACACGGTCGTTCGGGTTCGGACGGGGGGCGATGAATCAATTTTTTGCCCTTTGAAGAAAGTGCGGGGTCGTAAGACCCGCGCACGGCGGTAATGTCTGGCTCAAGAATGAATGATAACCCATGGCTTTAGTTTGTTGATAAGCCAAGCGTTAATGCCGTGCGCGGGTCTTACGACCCCGCACACTTCAATTCTCATTTAGTTACATACCTTCACCCAAATGATACGTCCGCAAATTTTCCCGCTTTCTGAAACGGCCATTACGATCGAATGGGGCCATCGTATGGATGAAACCGTGCATCGGCAGGTACTGCAGCTGGATGATGTACTCCGGGAAAAACCGTTTCCGGGATTTGTGGAAACCGTTCCGGCGTATGCTTCGCTGACGGTTTTTTACCAGCCGGAACTACTTGCCACCGCGCAGGAGCATCCGTTTGTATGGGTAAAGGAGCATGTAGAAAAAATGATACGTCCGGAAACAGGCGAATTACCGGTTACAAAAAACGTGGTGTCCATACCCGTCTGCTATGACGATGAATTCGGCTACGATCTGGATGTTG
>JAYSZC010001067.1:0-6374 GCA_043738235.1 Lewinellaceae bacterium
TAAACACTAAACACCACACACTAAACACTTTCCTACCCGTTCATCGTCAATATCTTCACCTCTACCCGCTGGTTTTTCTTTTTCCCTTCGGGCGTTGTATTGGGTTGAATCGGGTATTTCCAGCCGTAACCTTTGTATTGAACCCGGTTGTTGCCCACACCTTTGCTCACCAGCCAGTTTGCCACCGCTTTGGCGCGATTGGTAGAAAGTTCTTCTGCAAAACCCTCGTTGGGCCACATGGCGTTGTTGGTATGTCCGCCGACTTCGATCACCACATCGGGATTGTTGATCAGAAAATCGTAGAGGGAGAACAGTTCCGGTTCACATTCGGATTTTATTTCATACTTGTTCGCATCGAAATACAAGCGCTCCAGGCGGTATATTTTGCCCGTTTTCATGACTTTTCGCTCCATTTTGGTGGCAATAGCCGGCTTAGGTTCCGTTTTACGCGCAGGCGTATCCACTTTCGGGGCTGTTGTCACTTTAGGAGCAGTCGGGCTGACTTTTGGTGGCGCTTTAGCAACCACCGGAGGTTTTTTTGCATCGGGCATTTTTTCCGGGTTGCAGGCAACCGGTTTGATGGCGGAGGCATTATCCACCAGAATATTTCCGTTGGTAGGAAACAGAATAGGGGTTTTGTAATACGCCTCAATCATCAGGTAGGTGTAGTTGCCTTTCGGATTGAGGCGGAAATTGAAGGTAAGCCAGCGGGTATTGGTAATGATAGAGGTTTCTGCCAGCAGTTCGCGGGAATCGCAATAGCCCATGCCACCCCAGATACGGACGCGGGCAGGAACGGCATAGTTGACATCCTCGCCTGTGACGCGGCTAACGCTCAGGTACAATTCGGCCCGGCACAGGTCGAGGCTGAACTCGTAGCACTGGCCGGATTCCAGCGGGCGGCTCAGGCGTTGCCCTACCCCTTCCCAGGTCTCGTTGTCGCGCACCACTAAGCCGAGGTAAGTCTGGCCGTGGTTGGCGGGTTTGGCGACCGTCCAGCCGCCGGGTTGCACATCGGGCGGCGTTTCGCCGGCTTTACCGCAGTTGTACCAACCGGTTGGCGTTTCGCCCATTTTGGGCAGGTCTTCAAAAGACGGGTTGTTTAAGAGAATGGGTGCATCTTTTTGTGCTGTCATACCTAATGGCGATGCCAGCACGAGAGACAAACACCAAAACTTCAAGTTGTTTCTCATGCTTCTCATGTTTCGATTACTGTATATGTGATGTAGCAAAGCGTATGCCATTCAAAGTAATTACGTTGTCTGAAATGATTTGTCACGAGTTGTTGTAACGCAAATGTTCAGGCATAAACGTTTTGAATGTTGTTTTTAATACCCGCTTTTCGATGAAAAAAGGTTTTTCAGTACGGTTAGTCAAAAAAAAGCGGATAAATTATAACAAAACGGCTTGCGGATGTCGAAACTCCGCAAGCCGTTTTTAGTTGTCGCCATGCACTACATTTAACTATTTGAAAGCATCCAGCCCAGTGATGTCGTGGCCTGTGATGAGCAAATGCACATCGTGGGTGCCTTCATAAGTCAGCACCGTTTCCAGATTCATCATGTGGCGCATGACCGGGTATTCGTTGGTGATGCCCATGCCGCCGTGTATCTGGCGTGCTTCGCGCGCGATTTCAAGCGCCATGTGTACGTTGTTGCGCTTGGCCATCGACACATGCGCAGCGGTCATTTTACCTTCATTGGCTAATGTACCCAGGCGCCAGGAAAGTAGTTGCGCTTTGGTAATTTCGGTAATCATTTCAGCCAGTTTTTTCTGTGTCAGCTGGAAACCGCCGATTGGTTTTCCAAACTGAATCCGCTCTTTGGAGTAGCGCAAGGCGGAGTCATAACAATCCAGCGCCGCACCCATAGCGCCCCAGGCAATGCCGTAGCGGGCTTTAGTCAGGCAGGTCAACGGACCGCGCAGGCCCACAACGCCGGGCAATACATTTTTCTTCGGAACACGTACGTCTTCAAACACCAGTTCGCCGGTGATGCTGGCGCGCAGCGACCATTTGCCATGAATCTCGGGTGCAGAAAAACCTTTCATACCCTTCTCGACGATCATGCCTATCACTTTCCCTTCTTCATTCTTCGCCCAAACCACTGCAATGTCAGCAATCGGGGAGTTGGTGATCCACATTTTAGCTCCGTTGAGGATATAGGCATCGCCGTCGTCCTTTACATTGGTAATCATGCTGCCGGGATCGGAGCCGGCATCCGGTTCGGTCAGACCGAAGCAACCGATCAGTTCGCCTTTGGCTAATTTCGGCAGGTAATGGCGGCGTTGTTCTTCATTGCCGAATTTATAAATCGGATACATCACCAGCGAACCCTGTACGGAAGCCATGGAGCGGATACCGGAGTCGCCGCGTTCGAGTTCCTGCATGATGACGCCGTAAGCGATTTCATCCATACCGCCGCAGCCGTATTCGGCCGGGAGCGAAGGACCAAATGCGCCGATTTCGGCTAATCCTTTAAACAGATGGGTCGGGCATTCCGCCCGGTTGGCATAATCCTCGATAATCGGACTTACCTCGGCTTTTACCCAGTCGCGCACAGCGTCGCGGGCCAGCAGGTGTTCGGAAGAGAGCAGGCCGTCTACCAGATAATAGTCGTGGTGCTGATAGCGGTCTTCACGGGCGGTTCGTGGTGAATGAGCGGGTTTTGTTCCGTTCTCGTGCATGATAATTTTTTCCGCAAAAGTAAATAAAGTTCAGGTAGGAAAAAACCGTCTTTGTTGCGGTTTGTTTATTTTCGCAGAATATTATTTTTCAGCAGACCTGCTTTCATCAAAAAAAGCAAAGATGGTTTTGAAAAACGTTCACCAGGCCCAGTCATCCATATCTTTCAACGGCGGCGTTTTGACCGACTGTTTGGTTTCGACGCGCTGCATCTGCCGTTCCAGCACTAAGCGTGCCAGCCCGATATGCGGCGGTTCGGGCGCCGATGGGTGCATGACCGGTCCGATTTTTTCTTCGAGTACATCCAAACGGTATAAAAGACTCATCAGGTATTCCGGGCGTTTTTCCAGCATTTCTTCGATGCGGGCCGCGAGTAGCGCCAATAATTCCGCTTCTGAAGAGGGGGCCTGCCCCATTTCCAGTTCAAAAGGCTCTTTGATGAGCGCGGACGTGCGTTGTAAGGTAGTATCTGTCATGCGAAACGTGGGTTGGTCAAAAGGTTGATGAGGGTTGATGAGGGTTGATAAGGGTTTATAAAGGTTGATAATGGCCGCTCAAAAAGAGAGAGATCACTTCATAGAGTGGTCATTATCAACCTTTATAAACCCTTATCAACCTTCATCAACCTTTTGACAAAATCACACAAATATAAACAAAAAAAGCCACCCCGTAAACGGAGTGGCTTGGTGCGTCCCATCAAGGACTTGAACCTTGGACCTACGGATTAACAGTCCGTTGCTCTAACCAACTGAGCTAATGAGACGTGCGATCTTTCAAAAGCGGGGCAAAGATATATTCACACGGTTTAATTTTGCAACCTTTGTCCGGCAAAAATTTCCAGTAATGCAAAAAAAGTTTCTCGATCGTTCCACAGAGGTCAAAGACGCCCTGAATGAAGGCCGCGCGGTAGTGGCCCTGGAAAGCACTATTATCGCACATGGTATGCCGTTTCCCAAAAACGTGGAGACGGCGCTGCGGGTCGAACAAATCGTGCGCGCAGCCGGCGCCGTTCCCGCCACCTGCGCCATCATCGGAGGCCGACTGAAATGCGGGCTGCACCCCGACGACATCGAATTATTAGGCCGCGAAGGCGCCGGCATCCCGAAAGCCAGTCGCCGCGACCTGGCCTACCTCCTGAGCCGGGGTGAACACGGCGCCACTACCGTAGCCTCTACCATGATTATCGCCCACTTGGCCGGCGTGCGCATTTTTGCCACCGGCGGCATCGGCGGCGTACACCGGGGCGGTACCTCGACCATGGACATCTCGGCGGATCTGCCCGAACTGGCGCAAACACCGGTGGCAGTGGTCAGTGCCGGCGCTAAAAGCATCCTCGACCTGCCCCTGACCTTAGAGTACCTGGAAACCCACGGCGTACCGGTAATTGGTTATCAAACGGAGGAGTTCCCGGCCTTTTATACCCGCAGCAGCGGACTCAACGTGGATTATCGCCTCGATACGGCCACAGAAATTGCCCAGCTGCTGTGCGCTCAATGGGACGCGGGACTCCGGGCCGGCGTACTAATCGCCTATCCGGTAACCGCCGAACACGAGTCTGACCCCGCGCTGATCGAACACGCGCTCGAAGCAGCCCTCGAAGCGGCAGCGGAAAAAGGGATTCGGGGGAAGGCCATTACACCGTTTTTACTGGCTTATATCGAGCAGGCAACCGGTGGCATAAGCCTGGCTACCAATATAGAATTGGTGTGCAACAACGCCCGGCTGGCGGCTGAAATAGCGGTCGCGTACCGGCTGCTCCCGGCTGAAGCCGGGAGTTATTGAAATAACATTTTGGGTTAATCAAAATCGAGCGGATTATATCAATAACCATCGGCTTCAGCCGGTGGTTGGTCAACTAATACGATACAGGGGTTTCAACCCCATGTGTAAATCCTGCGGTATCCTGCCGGTTTTTAAATAACTTCAATTACTCGCCGGTACATTACTTTTGCAACGCATGGATACCACCGAATTACTCAAAAAGGTCAGAAAATTAGAGATCAAAACGCGAAGGCTGAGCCGGCACCTGTTCACAGGCGGCTATCACAGCGCGTTCAAGGGCCGGGGCATGTCGTTCAGCGAGGTGCGGCAATACCAGTTTGGCGACGATGTGCGGGCGATCGACTGGAATGTAACGGCGCGCACCGGCGAACCGCATATCAAAATTTTTGAAGAAGAACGCGAATTGACCGTCATGCTGCTGGTCGACATCAGCGGTTCGGCATTTTTCGGCACCAGCGGACAATCGAAACAGGAAATGCTGACGGAAATCTGCGCTATCCTGGCTTTTTCCGCCAATTCCAACAATGACAAAGTAGGGTTGATGCTGTTTTCCGACCAGGTGGAATTGTTTATCCCGCCCAAAAAAGGTCGCCAGCACACGCTGCGCATGATCCGGGAATTGCTGTTCCTGGAACCTTCCGAACGCAAAACGGACATGGGCGGCGCCCTGGAACTCGCTCATAACTTATTGAAAAAGAAGAGTATCTGTTTTCTGATGTCCGATTTTATGGCTTCCGGCTATGAGTCGCCCTTGCGTGTCCTTTCCCGAAAACACGATTGTATCGGTGTGCATTGCTGGGATCCCCGCGAGCGCGAATTGCCCGATGTCGGCCTGCTACCGGTGCGCGATGCGGAGTCGGGCGTCGTCGACTGGATAGATACCACCAACCCGGATCTGCGCAAGCAGTACCGCCGGCGTTTTGAAGAAAACCTGTCCAAAACAGAAAGTTTTTTTCGCAAAGCGGGCGCCGATTTTTTGAGTCTGCAAACGACGGATGCGTATATCAATGCGCTGTTGCAGTTTTTTGAACGGCGGGCGCATGTGAGGTGAAAAATAATGGGCTTATTTTTGTATCAAAATACTTCAAATCGTATTCATTACGAAAACAATATACAGAGATGACACGTATCGTTCTGGAAGTACCGCAAGATAAAGACCTGGATTTGCTACTCGCTCTGCTCCAGCGGCTTAACATCCGCGTCGTTCAGAAAACTTCCGAAGAAGAGCAGCCTGCTCCGGCAAATGAAGACCGGTTATTCATCCTGAAAGGGCTGCCTGCTCGGGAAGATTTCGAGGCTTTTGTTCGGGATTTTGAATTGAGCCGGGTAGACCGGACACTTCCAGGTCGGGAAAACTAACCCCAATCCCACTTCCAAATGAAACTCTTGGACAGCAATATTCTCATCTAGGCTCCATTTTCATTGGCAAATTCCGGCTCTTTCATTTTTAGGGCAAATCCCAACTCCTCAGGAAAGGATACCTGTATGTTTCCTGTGACCATGATGTTTTTTTTACAAATATACTGGAATCCCTGCAATTCAGTTTGCTTCTTTAAAACAGCATCAAGCCCAAGCGCCAAACATTGCCCTTTGCCTTTCGCCCCTTGCATTTTGCTCTTGCCCCTTGCCCTTTACATCTTCTCATTGTGATCCACCACCTCCATCACCGTCCTGAACACCGCGTACTTCCCGTCGTATCGCGCCCGCACCTGCTCCTGCAATGCCGGCGCGAATTCCTGTTGGTAGCGATGCAGATGCACCATGTCTTTCACGAGGTATTGCACGGTAAAAATTTCGGAATCGGTGTGTTCGTGCCCGACCAAGCGACACATGCGGTAGGACATAAACATGCCGGTGGCCATGACATCGGGGATATGGGAATGTTGCATCCAGCGTTGCCAATCGTGGT
>JAYSZC010001068.1:0-2553 GCA_043738235.1 Lewinellaceae bacterium
AATGATGAATGATGAATGATGAATGATGAATGATGAATGATGAATGATGAATGATGAATGATGAATGATGAAAAAATTCTTAATTTATTGAAAATCAATAAATTAGACAAGTTTTTAATTTTCTTTCCCGAAAAAAAGATTATTTATACAATAGCAGAATGGAACCTGAATTACCTTTCTAAAACCTTTTTTGATTATACCCATTATTCATTCTCTAAGTTCATAATTCAATAACCAATTCAAATTTCTGCCTTTCCCTAAGTTGCCAAGAGTGAATGATATTATTCATCGTTCATCATTTATAATTCATCGTTCATCATTCCAAAAAAATGCTTCTCCTCAACAGGCATCCTTTTCCGAACACCCACTTTGGCATCTGGCAGATCGCCGAGGAGGAAACGTTTTTTCAGGAAGATTTGCCTTTGTCGGGCCAAGAGGAAGCCGAATGGGCTATGCACAAGGGTATTCGTCGGTTGGAATGGCTGGCCGGGCGCTGGTTGCTGCACAAACTCAGCGGCTCGATACAACGAATGCCTTTGGCAAAAACCGCGTTTTCCAAACCCTTTTTCCCGGACGATGAGCGGGTTCTTTGCTCGTTGAGTCATTCCAGGGGTATTGTGGCGGCGTTGTTGTTGACCGATGCCGAACCGGGTATTTCCATCGGCTGTGACATACAGGTGTTGGTGGAAAAAATGCCCCGTATTGCACCCAAGTTTATGAGCGCCGTGGAAATGAACTTTGTTATGCAACATGCCCCATCGGTGCAATTCGACCTTTTTCACGCTTTCTGGACGGCTAAAGAGAGTTTATACAAAGCGTACGGCCTGAAAGAACTCGATTTCAGCGACCATATCCGGGTGCATGATTTTGAATGGTCGGACAATCGCGCAGATGCAAGGGGGTCGATTCAAAGAGGCGATTTTCAACAACATTTTACGTTACAAATAGAAAAAATGAACCTGCCGGAAACGGGAGAACTGATGCATACGGTTTGTATGGCAAGTTGATTAAACAACGCACGATGACACACTCCCCCACCCTGCCCCCGGCATTTGTCCGCCAGATGCAGGCGCTGCTCGGACCGGAATATCCGGATTTTGTAGCGGCCCTGCAGACTGCGCCACCGGTGAGTATCCGGCTCAATCCCGCGCGCAACTTCCATTCCAACGCCCGGGAACATCCCTACGCATCCTTGCCCGCCGTGCCCTGGCACCCTGAGGGGCATTACCTGCCCGAACGCCCCGTTTTTACCCTCGACCCGACATTCCAGGCCGGAGCTTACTATGTACAGGAAGCCTCTTCGATGTTTCTGTACGAAGCCTTGCGGCAAAGTGTGGATTTCTCTAAAAAACTGAAAGTCTTGGACTTATGCGCTGCCCCGGGCGGAAAAAGTACCCTGATCGCTTCCATGCTCAAGCCC
Source organism: Lewinellaceae bacterium (assembly GCA_043738235.1). Taxonomy (GTDB): domain Bacteria; phylum Bacteroidota; class Bacteroidia; order Chitinophagales; family Saprospiraceae; genus M3007. Next base: position 1,421 of record JAYSZC010001068.1, read on the forward strand.
GATACCGACCTGCTTGTCAGCAATGAGGTGATCCGATCCCGGGTGGGTTCCCTGCGCGAAAACATGGAAAAATGGGGCGCCCCCAATACGGCTGTTAGCAGCGCCGATGCCGCAGACCTGGGTGCTCTGGAAGATTGGTTCGATGTGGTGGTGACCGATGCGCCCTGCAGCGGGGAAGGCCTGTTTCGTAAAGATGCCGATGCCATCCGCGAGTGGTCGCCCGCCGGCGTCGAGATGTGTGCAGGCCGGCAGCGGCGTATCCTGGATTCGGCGATAGCAGCGCTTGCGCCGGGCGGCGTACTCATTTACAGCACTTGCACGTACAACCGCGATGAAAACGAGCTCAATGCCGCCTGGGTAGCCCGTGAAATGTACCTCGATCTTGTACGCCTCGATATTCCCGCAACCTGGAATATTGCTGAAACAGAACACGGGTACCAGTTTTTTCCGCATCGCCTGTTGGGTGAAGGTTTTTTTATGGCTGTTTTCCGAAAAAAAGAAGCGCCGGCGCGCAAACACGCACCTGCTGCGGGATTTAAAAATCTGAGACCGATACCCAAAAACCAGGTTCCGGAGGCGGCCCGCTGGTTGCAGGCCGATGCCGCACTGCGCTATTTCCAAACCCCTTCCGGCGAAATCATGGCCCTTCCTGCATCCCTGGAAAACGACTATCTTGTGCTGGAAAAACATGTGAAAACCAAATGGTTCGGCACCAATATCGGTGAATTCAAAGGCAAGGATTTTATTCCGGGCCACGCATTGGCCATGAGCCTGCTGATACATCCGGGTTTGCCGGGTATAGAACTTGTTCGCGAACAGGCGCAACTTTTTTTTAAAAAAGAAACCTTTGAACGTACAGCCGATATGGTGAACGGATGGGTGCTGGCAAAATATCAGGGATTTAACCTGGGCTGGCTAAAAGTGCTACCCAATCGCCTGAATAATTATTTGCCGCCGGAAAGGCGCATCCGGATGGAATTGGGGGAATGAGATGGAATGGATTTCCCTTCGTAGAGTAGATTGCACAGGGATTGAAAGTATTGGATTTTTTCCCACGTAGTGTAAATGGAACACGGATTGAAAGGATTGGACACGGATTTTTTCCCTCGTAGAGTATATGGAACACGGAAAAA
>JAYSZC010001069.1:0-6364 GCA_043738235.1 Lewinellaceae bacterium
ATTCACCGCTGAAGGCATTCATTTCTTCCCGGAAAAGCTGGCGACCGGCGGCATCAAATAAGGCAACGGTAGTAGCCACAGGTTCTGCTTTAAATGTGATGGTCACTTGAGCGCCGGTCGGATTTGGAAACGCCCGGAACGATTCCAAATTCAATTTTCTGTCGCCGGCAGCAGCCGGTTCGCTGGGTGGGGCCTGGCTCAATATTTCAGGAGCATCTCCTTCGCCGCGGTGAATCGTGATGACCCGGCGCTCCTGCATACGTTTTTGATCGTCATTTTCCCAGTTCCAGGTTAAAAATTCGCGGCTTGTTTTATCACCGCCTTCATCTGTTTCCCTTATTTCGACACGACTGGAGTTGTCGCGGCATGCTTTCAGCGCGGCTTCCACCTGCAAGGTTTTGCCTTCGCGCAGGTATTCGACCTGGATTTTATCCTTGGGTTGGTACTTGGCTATTTCTTTCCAGAGATCGTCATGTCCCTGCACACGCTGCCCGTTAACGGACAGGATAAGGTCGCCCTCCGCCATTTGTACTTCGCGGGCGGCGCTTTCGTCGGTGAAGCTGCTGATTTGTGCACCGCTCTTGTCATTCAGGGTTGCGGCATCGGTGTAAACACCGAGGCAAGCCGGCTTTTCGCGGACGTTTACATCGTAATTATCCCAGTTCCAGTTCTTTTTATCCAGTTCATCGGCCCAATTCTGGCTCCAGGCTTCCCAATCCCAGGATTTATGCTCTCCGAGGGTTGCTTCCACTGTATTGCGTTTACCTTCTCTTTCATAAGTTACCTGCACTTTGTGGCCAGGTTGGGTAGCATCCATAAAGTCGCTGATGTCTTTAAAATCCATGATGGGGGTATCATTCAGGGAAAAGATTACATCGCCATGTTCGAGTCCCGCTTTTTCGGCGGCAGAACGGGGCGTGATGCTAACCGCTACGCCGGGTTCCTTGTTATTGTCGTCTTCGCCCGTTACACCCAGAAAGCCTCGGGCTTGTTTGGGTTCGCATTTCACCACAATATTCTTTTCCGCATCGCCGTCTTCCACCCTCACATCCAACTGTACTTTATCGGACCGGTTATTGCGGATATATTCTTCCACATTAAAATTTTCTGCTGCTTTTCCTTTTTTGATGATGGTTTCCACCACTTCTGAACTATCCGCATCAACCGAGCGTTTGGTAATGACAATACTTTTGCCGGTATTATTTTGTTGAGAAAAAAGTGGGCTGATGCACCAGGGCATCAACACAAAAGCAGTAGCGAGTATAGTACCGACTGTTTTCATACTTAATATGGTTGTTTTTGTGAAACAGGAAGCAAAGCATGGTCGCTGAGGCAGAGATAATTTCCCACGACCCAACGACAGTTTTTGATGCCCGAAGTTGCACTATACATGGAGGTATTTATAAAAAAGATCGACGAATGCCGCTAACAGCTCTAATTACAGTCAGTATATAACTTTATTTGTTCCTTTACTTATTATCCGTGAAAACCCCATCTTTGCGGCTTTATTTCAGGTTCCAGGCCCGGACAGTTATTCCCGGTGCAAAGTGGTCTTTGATTGAAAGATCAGCACAATAGCATGAAAGCAATACCTAAACCCATCTAAACCACTCAAACCTGACTATATTTGTCATCCCTTTATTTTTGAAAAAATGAGTTTAGTTGCCGTTGGCACTGTTGCTTTTGACAATATTGAAACACCTTCGGGTCGGGCGAACCGCGTGGTAGGCGGGGCTTGCACTTATATTTCGCTGACTGCTTCCTACTTTATCAAACCTGTTCGGATTGTATCCGTGGTGGGCGATGACTTCCCAGAGGAAATGTTGGAGTATTTGAAGAAACGGGGCGTTGATCTCGAAGGGCTGCAAATACGCAAAGGAGAAAAGTCTTTTTTCTGGTCGGGTAAATACCACCGCGACATGAATACGCGCGATACGCTCGACACCCAGCTGAATGTATTGGCAACCTTCAATCCGGTGCTGCCCGAATCCTACCGCGATGCCAAATATCTGATGCTGGGCAACCTTACCCCTCAGGTACAAATGAGGGTTTTGAAACAACTCCGCCGACGCCCCAAACTCGTGGTGATGGATACCATGAATTTCTGGATGGATACTGCCCTGGCAGACTTGTTGAAAGTGCTCAAAAAAGTGGACGTGCTGACCATTAATGATGAAGAAGCGCGGCAGCTTTCCGGCGAGCACTCCCTGGTGAAAGCAGCTAAAGTGATCCATAAAATGGGGCCGAAATTCCTCATTATTAAAAAAGGAGAACACGGCGCTTTGCTTTTTCACCGCGGAGAAGTGTTTTTTGCGCCCGCGCTGCCATTAGCGGAAGTGATTGACCCCACCGGGGCGGGCGATACCTTCGCAGGCGGTTTTATCGGCTGGCTGGCAAAAACGGATGATATTTCCTTTCAAAATATGAAACGCGCCATCATCTATGGTTCGGCAATGGCCTCCTTTTGTGTGGAAAAATTCAGTATCGAGCGCTTGCGCGGACTGACTCCTGCCATGATTGAAAAGCGGGTGGCACAATTTTCGGCATTGGTTCATTTTTAAGAAAGGTTTGATAGTTTGGGGAGGTTTGATGGTTTGAAACCTCCTCAAACTATCAAACCCACTATTTCAACACTAATAACCAACAACTACTCATGTTTGAAGATCTTTTAGGTAACCTGCAGAAGCAACAAGAAGAACTGCAGCAAAAATTAGCCGAAATCTTTGTGGAAGCAGAGGCCGGCGACGGCGCTGTCACCGTAAAAGCCGGCGCCGATATGCACATCGAAAATATCAAATTCGATCCTGCTAAAATGGACTTCAGCGACCAGGAGCAGGTAGAGGACTTGCTGGTAGTGGCGCTCAACCGGGCGCTTGAACTGGCCCGCCAAAAAGCCGCTGAAGAAAGTAGCAAGCTGCTGGGCAATATGCTGCCCGGAGGCATGGATCAGTTTCTAAAACCGTAAGTAAACGGCAGAAAGTAATTTCAAACCGGCTTCGCTTATACTTTGACCGGTGCAGGCGCGTTTATTATTCCAAAATTCGATAGATCAGAATGCGTATATCTTTCCTTGTTACTTTTTTACTTTTTATGGGCAGCCTGTCGGCCCAAACGGTTTCAGATAAATTAGAAGCCTATTTTTCATTTGACGACTGCAAAGCGATCGACGATAGTGGCAATGGCTCCAGCGGCGCACTCATCGGAGATATTGCCTGTGCCTGCGGTTTGCGCGATTCCAGTATGCGATTTGCCGATACCAGCGATGCTATTTTTCTGGTAGGCCCTTTTGCCGACATCTTTTCCACCAGCGATTTTTCGGTGAGTTTCTACATGCGTCCTCCCGATGGACAATTAACAGGCAACTCACAGGTCATTATGGCCAAGCAGGAAAATTGTAATACTGACAAGGCATTTTGGGTGCGCTATCGCCCCAAAACAAGGGTCATTTCTTCCGGTATCAGTGAAAATGACTCTTTGGTGACGATCGTCCAGGCAAAATTGGACGACGGCCCCTGCTGGCAGTATATCACACTGACCAGGAGCAACACTGCCTACAGCCTTTATATTAATGGTACGCAACGCGATCAGAAAACGGCTGTCGCGCGCATTGACCTGGAATCCAACGCAGTGTTGAAAATCGGGGAACAGGTATGTCTGCTCGACGAGGTCTACAAAGGCGATTTCGATGAACTGCGCTTTCATAGCAAAGCGCTTTCCGTAGAAGAAATTAACCGGTATAATTTAAAAGCAGATCAGATTCTAAACCGGGATACGCTGATCTACCTGGGCAATTCCTTTCAACTCAACACGATGTATAATTGCGCCATCGGATTCGACTGGGACCCTTCTACCGGCATATCCGATCCTTCTTTGCCCAACCCGGTTGTAACGCCTGTCGGCCCTACCGTTTATACGGTTTCCATCGTGCATGACAACAATTGCATCGCTTTCGACAGCATTTTTATAGATGTGATAGACCCGGATACACTGGATTGCAATAAAATTTTTATCCCCAACGCCTTCACGCCGGGGGCTTCCTCCGGTCGAAATGATGTATTTGGGGTGAGCAACAAATTCGCTATCGATGAATTTATCTCTTTTGATGTTTTTGACCGCTGGGGTGGGCGTGTTTTTTCAGCAACGGATGTATCCGAGGACTGGGATGGCCGCTTCGATGGACAACCCGTCAACCCGGGTGTGTTTCTCTACAGGCTCCGGTACAAATGCAAAGGAGAGGAAAAAGTGAAAGCGGGCAACCTGACATTGCTCCGATAGGTAATGGAACCGCTATTAAGTAAAAGGGCAAAATTGCAAAGGGCAAAAAGCAATGTCAATCAATGAGTTACAGAAGATTTAGTATTATCTAACTTTTGCACACCTACTTAACAAAAAAAGTAGCCCGGGGCGCGTTTGCTCCGGGCTTTTTTTACTAAACCGTTTCTAATTGTATGAAGTACGGTTAAAGTGCGAAACACGTGCCAAAAAAACGGTGTTTCTCAGACATATCATTTTTTGTCCGGTGTTTGTCAAATTTAAAAAAGCCCTGCTAAATATTTGCTACTTAAACAGGGACAAAACAAAAAACAAACACTATGAACAAATATTAGTCTGACTATGGGTTTTTCGGGTAAAGGAAAACAAGTGATTTATTCGTCATGCCGAACAATCGTTTTCAAAATTGGAGTTACAAAAAATGCTACAAGGAATAATGTCGGGGCAAAATTACGCTGCTTTTTATATAGCTCATATAGATTGATGAACAAAAAAGCTAAAAAACTTTGCCTCCGGTTTTTTTATTTTAAATTCAATATCTTTTAAATTTGAAATATTCTTACACAATTCAATACAAATATCGGTTTTTTATTCCGAATATACTTGAATTTTAAATTTTAAAACAGTCATCCCGTGTTTCAAAAATTTAACACAGCGCTAATTGTACTGTTTTTAGGCATCGGATCATGCGAATCCGCAGAAGAAAAAACAAGACAAGGGGAGACGGAGGCAAATAAAGTGTCTTCTTCCACCGAAAAGCCGGATGGAATGGCCGTTTTCAGACAACATTGCGTTATCTGTCACGGCAGCGATGGGAACCTCGGACTGAATGGCGCCAGGCACCTTTCCGAAAGTATACTTCCTCTGGAGGAACGTGTGAACATTATAACCAACGGGAAAACTCTGATGACGCCTTTCCGTTCGCAGCTCAGCCCGGAAGAAATCCAGGCCGTGGCAGCATATACTTTAACACTTAAAAAGTAAAACAATGCAAAAAGGCTCACTTCTGTTGGTGACGGGTGGTACTGGTTTTCTGGGGTCTTATCTCATCCGCTTTTTAATTCAAAAAGGTTACCGGGTTCGAGCCTTACGACGGCACAACAGTCCAATGGAACTGGTGGCAGACGTTGCGGCCCGGGTAGAATGGGTGGAGGCAGACATCACAGATATTATTGCGCTGGAAGATGCGATGAAAGATGTGTCTGCTGTGCTACACTGCGCGGCTATGGTGTCGTTTCACCCGCGTGATGTCACCCGAATGATGCAGATCAACGTGGAAGGCACTGCCAACCTGGTCAATCTCTCCCTTGAAATGGGGGTAAAAAGGTTTATACATGTGAGTAGCATTGCTGCCATCGGCCGTACCAAAGAGCGGCCGCAGTTGGACGAAAAAGCCAAATGGGTGCAAAGCAGCGGGAACAGCAAATACGCGATCAGCAAATATATGGGCGAGCAGGAAGCCTGGCGGGCACATGCGGAAGGGCTTTCCATTGCGATTGTAAATCCTGCGATTGTGCTTGGAAGCGGCTTCTGGAACCAGGGATCCGCGAGGTTTTTTAAACAAATCAGCGATGGACTCAAATTTTCACCCGTCGGTCGTTCGGGTTTTGTGGATGTACGCGATGTAGCGCAATTTATGGTGCAGCTGCTAGAAAGTGACGTATCGGGCGAACGGTTTATTCTTAATGCAGAAAACACCTTGTACCGCGATTTTTTCAAAATGATTGCCGATGCTTTAGGCGCTAAAGTACCTCCCATTCCTGTTACACCTTTTTTAGCCGAAGTAGCCTGGCGTGTGGAATGGCTGAAAGAAAAATTGCTCGGCATTGATCCGCTGGTTACCAAAGAAACGGCGCGCAGCAGTGTGTCCTCATTTTATTACAGCAACGACAAATCACGCGCAGCATTCGATTTTGAATACCGCCCGCTGGAACAAACGATCCGGGAAACCGGCGCCCAGTTTCTGGAGGCCCGGCAAAACGAGCTTGGGCCTCGGACCTTGCCTTTATTAGAGGTGAGAGGTGAGAGGTGAGAGGTGAGAGGCGTCCCGTTTGGCGGCTTTCCTGGTTTTAGCATCTGCTTTTCAGGCCTG
>JAYSZC010001070.1:0-2547 GCA_043738235.1 Lewinellaceae bacterium
CCGTAGAAAATGTATTGACAACTTCCGGCCGGCTCAGCAACCACTGTTCAATCTGCCGGGTTGCTACGTCCGTTTGGGCCAGCGAAGCGTTTTTCGGCAAATCAATTTGCAACAGAAATTCGCCCCGTTCGCCCGGCTCGAAAAAAGCATTCCCGATCATGCCGGAAGTGACAAAAAAGAAAGACCCGCCAAAAAGCGCCACGGCGACAAACAGGGTCGTCAGCCGGGTCGCCGTTGTGCTCAAAGCCCATTTCAGGGCCGTCACAAAACCGTCTGAAATCCAGTCTAAAAAAGATTCAAAACGCAGGACAATCTGACCGCCGATGTTGTTTCCTTCAAAACGATGCGTTTTGGCAAAACGGGAAGTAAGCCAGGGTACCAGGGTGAATGACACCAGCAGCGACATCAGTGTGGAGGTCAGCACAGTCATACAAAACTGGCGCAACAGGTTGGGCACCAGCCCCACCGTGAAAACAATGGGCAGGAACACCACCACATCCACCAGCGTGATACTAATGGCCGTAAAACCGATTTCCTGTCGCCCGTCGTAACTGGCTTGCACTCGCCCCTTACGCATTTCAAGGTGGCGGTAAATATTTTCAATCACCACAATGGCGTCGTCGACGAGAATGCCGATAGACAGGGAAAGTCCCAGCAAAGACATGAGGTTCAGCGAATAGCCGAACAGTTTCATCATTACAAAAGTGCTGACGATGGAGGTAGGGATACTGACCAATACAATAAACGCATTGCGGAGGCTGTGCAGGAACATCAGCATGACCAGACCTACCAGCAACACCGCAATGAACAGGTCGTGAATGACCGCATCTGTTGCCTCGCGCGTGAAGGCGCTGCTGTTGGCGACTACCTGAAACTGGAGTTTTTCACCGGCGTAATTTTTTTCCAGTTCCTTCAACTTCAGCAGCACCAGGTCGGCCATTTCCACCGCATTGGCGTCGCCTTGTTTGCGGATGGTAAGGCCTACTGAGGGCTGTCCGCCCGTACGGCATATCACTTCCCGGTCGCGGGTGCCGTCCTGGATTTCAGCAATATCTTTCAGAAAAATAGAGGAACCGAAGCGGCTTTTTCCAACCACTAAATTGCGAATATCGTCGAGCGACAGAAACTTTCCGGCCAGGCGGATCCGCATAGAATTGTCTTCATCGGTCACCTTTCCCGTTGGAAAATCGAGGTTGGCTGTCTGCACAGCCTGCGCCACCTGCAACAGGGAAATACCATACTGCTCCAGGCGCTCCGAACTGATGTTGATTTTGATTTCGCGCTCCTCGCCGCCGAGGATGCTGACCTGCGCCACCCCTTTTACACGGGCAATTTCGGGTACGATGCGATTTTTAATCAGGTCGAAGAAAGCGGTTCCCGACACGTCGCCCGACACGCCGAGGCGCAGAATGGGTAGTTCGCTGAGGGCAAATTTATTCACCACCGGCGGTCGCACTTCCTTGGGCATGGTCGGCAAAATCTGGTTGATTTTGCGCTGAATTTCCGGCACAGCCTGGTCGAGGTTCACCGCCTGGTTCATTTCCAGGGCGATGAAACAGGAATTTTCAAATGATCCGATCTGAATTTGCTCAATGCCTTCGATGCTCGATACTACGTCTTCTATGGGTTTGCTCACCGCATTTTCTACTTCCGAAGGGGATGCGCCCGGGTAAATCCCGGTGATGGTGATAACGGGCGGGTCGAATTTGGGTACCAGTTCAATCGGAAGATCGCGGTAAGCCGCCACTCCCATAAAGGTGAGTACAGCAAAAATAACAATGATCAGCGAGGGGCGGCGAATGGATAGTTCGGTCAGATTCACGGGCAAAGATTCGGATAATTGCCGGCGAAGGTACGCAGGTAAATGGCAAAAATGTTAAAAGGCAAAAGGCAAAAGGGAATCTGTCGCTCTTTGCCTCTTGCCCTTTGCTTTTTGCCTTTTACACTCAAGCGGCCGTGAGCGACTCCACTCTCCCGCCCTTTATTTTCAGGATACGCTGGGTACGTTTGGCTAATTCGAGGTCGTGGGTGACCAGCACCAGGGTGGTATGCGCTGTGCGGTTAAGGTCGAAAATCAGGTCTACGATACCGGCGGCGTTTTCGGCGTCGAGGTTGCCGGTCGGTTCGTCGGCAAATAGTATTTTCGGACTATTGGAGAAGGCCCGGGCAATACAGACACGCTGTTGTTCGCCACCCGACAGTTGAGCGGGGTAATGGTGCAGCCTGTCGCTGAGTCCGACTTTTTCCAACCATTGCCGCGACGTTTCTTCTGCCCCTGCTTCACCGCGCAATTCGAGGGGTACCATTACATTTTCCAAAGCTGTGAGGGTTGGAATGAGCTGGAAATTTTGAAAAACAAAACCGACATAACGGTTGCGCACCTCGGCGCGTTCATCTTCCGACAGATTGTCCAGCAACACTTCATTCAAGGCCACCGATCCGCTGGTAGCGCGGTCGAGGCCGGCGCAAAGGCCCAGCAAGGTTGTTTTGCCCGAACCCGATGGCCCCACAATGGAAAAGGTGTCGCCTGCCTCCAGTTCGAAAGAA
>JAYSZC010001071.1:0-18051 GCA_043738235.1 Lewinellaceae bacterium
AACTCGAATTTCGGATTATTGGCTATCAATTCCTTGTAAAAGGGTATTACTTCACTTTGGCGAATGCCAAGACGGGAGGTGTAAAACTCAAAATTCGGCTCTTCTTCAGTAGCCATCCTGATACCAATGGTGCATTTGTCTTTTTTGACCAACTCAGCGTACTGGCGAAGCTCTTCCGCATTATCGCACACCGGTATCACATTGTAAAAACCATCATTGATAAGGCCGGCGATTTTTTCAATATACTGGCGCGGCTTAAAGCCATTGTTGACGATAATTGTGCCTTTATTGATCTTTCCCTGGTTATAAAGCCTCCAAACAAGGTCAATATCGAAGGATGACGAGGTTTCCAATTGAGTGCCATTTTCAAGCACTTCATTCAAAATAAAGGCAAAATGGGAGCTCTTTGTACAATAACAATATACGTACTTGCCGTTGTAATTATATCGCTGTATAGCATCGCGGAATAATTTTCGGGCCATCTGTATCTTTTCACCAATTTTAGGCAAATAAGTCAGTTTCAACGGAGTACCGTATTTTCGGATTAAGTCGTAGACATCAATTTCATTAAACAGGAGCCGATTGTCTCTGAGGCTGAAACCGTCTTGAGGGAAGTCAAAAGTCTGCGCTACGAGATCGTAGTAGGTGTTTTTCATTGAAAAACAAGGTGTTGGAACTGGTGAGAGAAAATTGGGGCGGGCAAATTTAGAAGCTTTCTACGATTTAGTACATCTCGGCGGCCCAGGTGCTCCAATTTTTCATGTTTTCCTTTTTAATGGTAATGCAAGGATCTGCCGGACGCTGCCATGCAGCGCCCGGCGCCCCGGATTCAACTCAAAAAATTATGCAATCGTCATTGAAGCCGATCGTACTGATTGAATTGATTGAATATGAAAGAGTAGATGAAATGGGCGGTGGAACACACAGCGTTTTAGTATCCGCTATGCCCTTCGTGTCCGCCCGATGCGGCCTGACCTTCAGCCACCTGCACCACGAAATCAGCCGTATGTACTTTTCCCCCAGTCTGGAATTGCAGCCAACCGCGATAAGTGCCGGGCTTGGCGAAAGTGGTGTGAATGTCAAATTTGCCGCCTTCTGCCGAGGGGTGGGTGTGGACGAACTCTTTGGAGGCCACTTCCACGAGCACGAGGTGGGCTTTTTCGCCCAAATAATTCTCGAAAGTAGCGGGGTCAACGGGCTTGCCGCCTTGTTTGATGGTCACCGGTATATGTTGTTGGTTTCCCGTGGTGAAGCCGCCGCCGTGTACGGCTTCCATCGTGAGGGTAAAACCGTCCACCGTAGTGGTCATTTTCGGTTGTTTATATGCGACGGTTCTGGCGGACGCCCCGGCCACGTTGAGTTCGGTTTTGTTCACCTGATTCAGGCCGCTGGCAGGTTTGTAATCCGTGAATGCCCAGTATTTGCCGCCGGCATTAAAGTGCGTTTCGTTGTGCCCGCGACCGTTGGTGAAGTTTTCTCCCGAGGCCAGCACTTTGATGTCGTAGCTGCCCGAGGCGGAAAATTCCGGGTGGATATGGTCGAACCACGAGAGGTCGTCGCTCACGAGAATGAGGTGCATCTTTTTTTCATGCACGAGATCGAGCGGCACGGGCGCACTTTCGTTGCCTTTGATTTTTGGCGTAAACGACATTATGCCCGCCTTGCCGGCTTCGAGTTGGGCAGGATTGGCAGTGAAAGCAGTGAAATACTCCGCCTTGTTGGCTTCCACCTCGGCTTTCATCGGCTCCAAATCCATGTGGCATACGGGGCAGGAACCGGGCTGGTCGTAGGTCTTGCCCTTTTCGCAGTTCATTGGGCAGATGTATTTCATACCGGGGGCAGCCGCCTCCGTCGTTTGGGCTTTGTGTTGAGAATGGTCGTTTTTGCAGGCATTAAATACCACGACTGACAGCGCGAGCGCAAGGCCCGCAAGGAGCATATTTTTCATAAAAAATTGAAATTGAGAGTGTTGAAAATAGGGCTAAAAGTGAATAGACAGATTTGAGCGACTTAGAAGCAAATTGTTCTAAATCATATCAATCATTCTAAACCTTTCTAAACCGAAAAAATGGGCACACGTCGGGCTGACGCGGCATCAGGCACTGATCTTGGGCGGCTGCCAGATTGGAAGGTAGACGGCTTCGGGCAGGTGCTCGGCAAAGTAAAATGCCATTTTTTGCACCGAATCGTTGAAGAGAGATGCCGCGAAGTTGAGCGGCGTTTCGAGCGCAGAAGCGGCGCTGGAGTGACACATCAGGCCGCAACCCGGACAATGGCAACCGCCGTTATCGTGGTCGCAGGGGCAGTTAGAGTCGGAGTGCCATTGCCCGGAATCGTTTGAACAGGAAGTTTGCGCCTCTTCTTTGGCACAGCAGGACTTTTCGGAAGCAGTCTGCTGAGTTTGTGCCGCATTTCTGGAATGTTCGTCGCCACACGCCCAAGCACCGTTCGCCGATGTGACAAGCAGGCTGAGAAATAAAAACAATGTGACAGGACGAAAATTCATAGAATATGCAAAGGTAAAACGAAGGGAAGGTTTCTTCAATGTGGTTTAAGGCTTTATTTTGAATTTTATCGGGTATACTTATTGGTTTACATTTTATGCCCTGCCATCGGGTCTGCTCCTTTTTTAAATACAAGTTCGCTTTGCAATAGGTAGGCTCCGGACACGACCACTGTCTCGCCGATTTGCAGCCCCTCGACAATTTCAGTGTAATCCTCGTTGGCAATGCCCGTACGCACCATTCGGCCTTCGAAGCCTCCCCCGGTATTTTTTATCCAAACCGTGACTCCGCGACTTTCCTGGATAAGTGCGTTGGTAGGCACGGCGATCGCGTGGCGGGTTTTGCCTTTTAGGGTGATCCAGGCTTGCATACCCGGCTGATATTCGCCGCTTGGGTTGGAAATTTCCGTTCGCGCCAGCACGATTTTGGAGGAGGCTTCGAGGTTGGGATTGACAAAACTGACCTTGCCTTTGAGGATGCGCCCGGGGAAATACGGCAAAGTGACCAAGGCTTCTCGGGTTTGGGCAAGAAAGGGCAAATCGCTGACGTAAAGTTGTGCTTCGGCCCAAAGCGTGCGAAGGTCGGCAAGTTTCAGCACCGTCGAGCCTTCAGCCACATAACTGCCTTCCGCCGGCGGGGCTTCCATGACATAACCGGCGTAGCGGCTGTAAAACGTTACTGTGTTTTTGGGTGCGCCGGACTGCTCGATTTCCTGCAACTGCACTTCGGTCATACCCCAAAGTAGCAGTTTGTTGCGGGCGGCTTCCGCAATGCGGGAAAAATCGAGGTCGGTGCTGCCATAGCGATTTTTGCTTTTCAACGCCAGCAAATAATCCTGCTGTGCGGCGGCGAGGTCTTCGCTGTACAACTCAAAAACGGCCTGCCCTGCCCGCACGTATTCGCCTGCATTGCGCACGAAAAGATGTTCAAGTCTTCCTGTAAGCCTTGCGGTCACGGTGTTGATGCCGTTTTGATTTTCGCGCAGCGTTGCAGCCAGCGTGATTTCTTCGCCAAGCGTTTGTAGTCGTACCGTGTCGGTCTGGATGTTGGCGAGCCGGATTTGCTCGGCGCTGAGTTTTACCTCGTTCTCTTTTTTATCGTGAGCAATTTCTACCCGAACCAAAGGCATTTTGCAGATCGGGCAAGGGCCGGGTCTTTGTTCTACGACCTGTGGATCCATGGAGCAGGTATAATAGACGTTTTCTTCTACCGGCGTCGGTTTCGTGCAGGCGGCGAGCAAGAATATCACCATGAACAGTGGTATTTTTTTTATTTTCAAAGTATTCATTGTCAGTTATTTTGCTTTGACAAAACTCTCGCTGTCCATGAGCAACTGCCCGTTTTCAGCAATTTCATCGTCGGGTGAAAGCCCCGCCGTCACTTCCAGCATCAGGCCGGAACGGTAGCCCATACTGATTTTCCGCGACTGGAAGCCGTCCGCTTTTTTTACGAATACGATTTTGCTTCGCCCCAAATCAATGGCCGCCGTTGCCGGAATCCAAAGGGTGGAGCGGCTCCCCGCCTGTACTGTGGCGGTGAGCAAGGCGCCGGGTTTGAGGATGTCGCCGGGATTGGGCAGATAGACTCGTACCCGAAGGTTTTTGCTCCCGGTGCCGTATAGTGGTTCGATGTAGTTGATTTTTCCCCGAAACGGTTTGGCAAACGATTCGATGTGCAATTCGACCGGCTGGCCGACTTTCAGCGACTGTACATGGGACGGGGAAAATTCGAGTATCGCCCAAACGGTTGCCAGGCTTTGCAGACTGAACAGCCGCTGACCGGGCTGGACGTACATACCTTCTTTGAGGGAAAATTCGGCGTTGCCGGCGGCGGATGGCGGCGGGACGAGGCTCTGCCCGACTTTGTCACCATTCATGCCAGCAACAGGCATGTTTTCAGCCGGACCAGCGCCGGGGTTTTCGATGAGCAAACCGGTGTAAGGGCTGTACACCGGCAGCGACAGAAGCGGTTTTCCACTGCTTTCCAATTCGCGGATTTGCCCGGCAGTCATGCCGAGCAGGGAAAGGCGGCGGCGGGCATTTTCGAGAAGTGTCGCGTTGTCCGGGTCGTTTATTTTCAAAAAAATCAAGTCCTGCTGCGCGGTGGCGAGGTCGGGGCTGTAAATGTCGAGCAATCGCTGGCCTTTTTGCACGGACTGAAAGGGGTAACGGACGTAGAGCCGCTCGATGCGCCCGCCGTAACGAGCTGACACCGCTTTGAGTTGCCGGGCATCGTAGGTGAGGTAGCCGGGCACTTTTAGCGTATCAGAAATGGATTTGCGCTCCGGTCGTATAATCGCGGTGGCGCTCAGCACATATTCGTATGTAGGCTTCAAAAGAATGTCGCCGCTGTCCGGCCCCGCAGCGTGGTTGGCGTGGACGCTTTCTTTTTTGACTAAATCCATGCCGCAAATCGGGCAACTGCCGGGAGCATCGCGCAGGATTTCCGGGTGCATCGGGCAGGTGTAAACAGGCTTTTCTTCGGCGGTATGGCCTTCGTGCCCGCTGCTTTTTTGCCGGCAGGTCAATGTCAGAGAGGACAGCGCGAACAGCCAAAAAGCGATGTATTTACCGTTGTTCCAGTTCTTTTTCATAGTCGGTGCGGGCAAGCAGGAGTTGTTGTAGGAGGTCAAGTTGGCTGAGGCGGCTCATTTTGAGCTCGAGCCAGGCATCGAGGGTCATAAAAAGTTCGTCGGTGTTTTGTTCCCAAGCCAGCAGGGTGCTTTGGAAACGTTTGCGTTGGTTGGGGATGATGTCGCGCTCGTAGCGGTCTATTTGTTCTTGCAAGGTTTGCATCATCACAAGGCGGTCGGCGAGATTGCCTCGGATGAGATTGACAAAGTCGACCTTTTGCCACTCGAAGTCGGCAAGCCGGTGGTCGATTCCCTCGATTCTGGCCCTAACATCTTTGTTCGCCCAAGGCGCGAGCGGCACTGTGACCATACCCATGAGCGAAAATTGCCAAGGGGTTTCGCCAAATGCGAACATGTGGTCGAAGCGCAAGCCGTATTCGGGTTTCAGTTTCGAGCGCTGCCATTCCTGTTCGAGCCGGGCGATTCGGAGGTTTTGCTCAATGGCTCGAAAATCGCTGCGGGCAGCAATCCGCGAGGTATCGGGCAGCAGGGGAATCAGTGGCACGCGCCACCCTGCGGTGTCAATCCTGAAATCAGTGGCGGGGTCACGCTGCATCAGGGCGTTGAGCATGGCGCGTTGTTGGCGGATTTCGCCGGCGTACATGGCCTGCATCCTTTCGAGGTTGGCCAGTTCGGTTTGGGCTTTATAAATGCTGCCAAGTTTTTCGCGGTTGAACTGAAAACGCTGTTCGGCGCTTTCGATGAGCAGGCGCATAGCATTTTTACTCTCTTCGAGTACCGCAATTTTTTTTTCCAACACCAACCAACTGAAATAAGCGGTTTTTGCCTCGGCAAACAACATATTCTGCATCACGCCGCGCTCGGCGTCTTCCATGCCCGACATGGCGCCCATGTAGCGTTGCTCTGCCCGTTGCATTTTGCGGTTAGGGAACATCTGCTCGCCCGTGACCATAAACGCGCCCATGCCTTCGCGCCACCGCGCCGGGTTGTACGGGGTCATCCAAAAGCCGCCGCCGACTTGGGGGGCGGGCATGGTGATAGCGCCTTTTGCGTAAGTGTCGAGTTCGCGGATGCGTGCTTCCGTGGCTTTAAGGCGCGGGTGCAGGGTCTCAATGCGGGTCAGGATGCTGTCGAGGGCAAGCGGGGTTTGTCCGCCGGATTCGGCGGCTGCAAAAAGCAGGACGATGATGATTTTGACTATGTTCCTCATCTCAATCATTTAATTGTACGAGTTTCAGGGTTCCGGTTTTCTTCAATTCGTATTCTCTCACAATGGCAAACAACACCGGCAATACGATCAATACAAAAAGCGTGGAGGTAATCAGGCCGAATACAAAAGGGATAACAATGGGTTTCATCACATCGCTGCCGGTGCCTGTTGCAAGCAGTACAGGCAATAAGCCTAAAATATCCACCATGACGGTCATTAACTTAGGGCGCAGGCGAAGCACGGCGCCGTCATAAATAGCGTCTTCAACATCCTGATTCGTGAAGGATTTATTTGCTTCTTTCAGTTTGCTTGATTTATCGTAAAGCGAGTTGTTCATATAAACAAGCATCAGGATGCCCGTTTCCACGGCCACGCCAAACAGCGCAATGAAGCCGACGGCCACCGCAACCGAAAAATTCACATCGAAGAAATAAAGGGAGTACGCTCCACCGACCAGCGCGACTGGAATGCTGGTAAGTACAATCAACGTTTCGCGGAAAGAATTGAAAGTGAAATACAGGATCATCATAATGATGATGAACACAATCGGCATGATGATTTTCAAACGCTCGTTTGCGCGCACCTGATTTTCATATTGACCACTCCATTCTAGGAAATAGCCCTTCGGAAGTTTTTGTACGGCCGCTTCCAATTTCTCTTTCGCGTCGGCAACCGTGCTCCCCAAATCGCGGTCGCGCACATTGAACAACAGCGTTCCGCGCAGTAAGGCGTTTTCAGAATTGATCATCGGCGGGCCGTCGGAAACACTCACATCGGCAACTGCCGAAAGCGGGATAGGGCCGTAATCCATCGTTTGCATTTGTAGCCGTTTCAGTTTTTCAATTTTATCCCTGAAATCCTGCGCGAAGCGGACATTCACCGAAAAGCGTTGCCGGCCTTCTATCGTGGTAGTCACGTTCAGGCCGCCCAAAGCGGTTTCAATGAACATATTAACATCGTCTACCGTAAGCCCGTATCGCCCAATTTCATCTTTTTTGATTTTAATGTCAACATACATGCCGCCGGTAATCGGTTCTGCATACAAATCTTTCACCCCGTCCACACCCTGCAATTCTATCCTGAACTGCTGTGCCAGTTTATTGATGGTATCGAGATTTTGTCCGTAGATTTTTACCCCTACATCCGTCCGGATTCCCGTGGAAAGCATGTTGATGCGGTTGATAATGGGTTGCGTCCAGCCGTTTACCACGCCGGGGATTTGCAGTTTTGCGTTGAGCTCGTCGATGATATCGTTCTTCGTCATCCCGTCGCGCCACTCGGATTGCGGTTTGAGCAAAATTATCGTTTCGATCATGCTCATCGGCGCGTTGTCGGTGGCGGAGTTCGCTCTGCCGGCTTTGCCGAGCACATTGTCCACTTCAGGAAAGGCCTTGATGATTTTGTCCTGCACCTGCATGATCCGTTTGATTTCGGAGTTGGAAACGCTGGGCAACGTGACCGGCATAAATAAAAGCGAGCCTTCATCCAGTGGTGGCATAAACTCTGTTCCGAGGCTCAGGATCAGCGGAATACTGCCCAGCACGAGCGCCAGGCTCAATGCTATGGTCGTTTTTTTCCATCGCATGCACAACAGGATAATGGGCGAATAAATCCACTTGAAAAAGCGTGAGATGGGGTGCTTACTTTCGGGACGGACTTTTCCTTTCAAAAGCATTACCATCAGCACGGGTACGAGAAACACGACGACAAAAGCGGATCCTATCATAGCAAATGTCTTCGTCCAAACCAGCGGGGAAAAAAGTTTGTGCTCCTGTCCGGTGAGGAACAAAATCGGGCTGAATGAAACGAGCGTGATGAGGATGGAACTCACGATGGCGCTGCCGATCAGTTTGGATGATTTTTCAATCCGCGCTTCTCTTTCTTCGTTGCTGAGCATATTATTCGGTTTCATTTACAAGAGATTTCATTGCGTTTTCTACCATTACAATACCCGCATCCACCAAATCGCCTACTGCCAGGGCAATGCCTGCCAGCGACATGATATTGGATGTGATGCCGAACCAGCCCATCATGATGAAGGAAATAAGTATCGATATTGGGATAGTAATGACCACAATCAGGGTACTTCGCACGTGCAGCAGGAAAATAAAAAGCACGATGCACACCACGATGATTTCTTCAATGACGGCTTCTTTCAACGTGGCGATGGTGGCCTCGATTAAATCTGAGCGGTCATACGCCATTTTGAATTTAACGCCGGGTGGTAGGCCTTTCTCCACGTCGCTCAGTTTTACTTTCAAGCGGTCAATCACATCCTTTGCATTTTCTCCGTACCGCATCACAACGATGCCGCCCACTTTCTCACCTTCGCCGTTTTCTTCCACAATGCCCAGGCGGAGTTCGCCGCCCATTTGCACGGTTGCCACGTCGCGCACTTTTATTGGAATAGAATTGCTGGTTTTCAGGGAGATGTTTTCGATTTCCCGGATGTCTTTGATGTATCCTAATCCCCGAACGATATAGCCGATGTCCGACTGTTCGAATTTTCTTCCACCCACATCATTATTATTCGCTCGTATTTTTTCGGCAACATCCATGATCGTGATGCCGTAATAATTGAGTTTGAGGGGATCTACCACCACCTGATATTGCTTTTGAAATCCACCATAGGAGGCCACCTCGCTTACGCCCGGCACAGTTTGCAACGCAAAACGAATATACCAATCCTGCAAGGCACGTAGCTCGCCCAAATCATAGCCGGGCGCGTCGAGCGTGTACCAATAGATATGCCCCAAGCCGGTGCCATCTGGACCGAGTGTGGGGACAATGCCGTCGGGAAGCAGTCGTTGCGCGTAATTCAAGCGTTCCAGTACACGGGTGCGCGCCCAATAGACATCCACCTCATCTTCAAAGACCACGAACACAAAACTCATCCCGAACATACTGTTGGCACGGATATTTTTCACCTTCGGAATGCCTTGGAGATTGCTCACCAGCGGGTAGGTGACCTGGTCTTCCATGATCTGCGGGCTTCTTCCCATCCACTCGGTAAAAATGATGACTTGGTTTTCCGATAAATCGGGAATGGCATCCACAGGTGTGTTTTTCACCGCGTAAATTCCATACACGGCAACAGCCGCAGCCATCAGCAAAACGACAATGCGGTTTTTAAGAGACCAGTTGATGAGCGTATCAATCATTGTTTTTCATTTTTAACCTTTTCAACCTTGGGTGACTCAGGCAAAATCTCATTTTTACAAGCCTTGTTTTCCTCAAAGCAGTTCAGGTTTTCGATAGTCGTCATGGCAATATTTTGCAACGCCGTGTCGGTCAGAAATGCCTGATGAGCCGTGATGAGCACGTTTTTGAAAGTCAGCAGGCGGGCGATGGTGTCGTCCAACAGCACCTCCTCCGAGAGGTCTTCAAAAAAAAACCCTTCCTCCTCCTCATACACGTCCAGCCCCACGCTGCCAATTTGGCGGCGCTTGAGCGCGTCAATCACATCCTTTGTTTTTACTAAGCCTCCCCGGCTGGTGTTGATGAGCATGACGCCGGGCTTCATTTGAGCAATGCGCTTTTTGTTAATCAGGTATTTAGTTTCTTTCCGCAGCGGTACGTGGAGCGTGATGATGTCGGCGGTTTTGAAAAGCTTGTCGAGGCTGGTGTAGGTTACGCCGTACTGTTCGACCAGCGCAGCGTTGGGAACAGGGTCGTAAGCCAGCAGGCGGCATCCGAAGCCGTGGAGAATTTTGGCAACGACCGCGCCGATTTTCCCGGTACCGACGATGCCCGCAGTCTTTTCGTTCATGTCGAAACCCACTAAGCCGTCGAGCGAAAAATTCAGATCCATGACGCGCTGGTGCGCCCGGATGAGCTGCCGGTTCAGGGCGAGCATCATGGCGACTGCGTGCTCGGCGATGGCGTGAGGAGAATAAGAAGCCACCCGTGCGACCCGCATTTTGAACTGGTGCGCCAGTTTCAAGTCGACGTGGTTGAAACCAGCGGAACGCAGGGCGAGAAACTCGACCCCCATCCTGAAGGCGGGGCAAAACGGTCGCCCCCGCTTTGTCGGTGACGAACAGCGACACTGCCCGGCAACCTGCCGCCAACGGGCAGGTGTCTTCCGACAGCCGTGCATCGAGGAAGACCAGTTCGTGACGCCCGGCATTGGCAGTTTCGAGATATTCTCTTTCAAATTGATGGGCGCTGAAGACGGCGGTTTTCATTTGTTTTGAAGTTGTTGCTCATTTCTAAAAAATGGAAGGTTTCTGCCAATGCGGATGACCACCATTGCCAGCAATCCCGCCCCGATACTCACTCCCCAATCAGCAACTGACATGGGCGTAATGGAAAGCGCGGTGCGCACGGGGGCAATCTGGTACAGCAGCACAATGATGCCGATGCAAGCACCGATGGCAAACCACACATAGCGATTGCGGACAACCTCAGTGCGCCAGAACGGAAGTTCCATCGAACCCATGTTGAACACATGGAACAACTGGCTGAAAATCAGGGTAAAAAACAGGATGTTGTTGCAAAGTGCAGCGTTCCATTTATCCCCGGCATGGATGGTGTAGTGGCTGAAATACACCGCCCCGATGGTCGTCGCCGTAATGATGCCGGCATAGAAAAAAATCCGCCGCCAACGCAGTAGGTCAATGATGGGTTCGTTGGTTTTGCGCGGCTTCTGCTGCATAACGTTGGGACCTCCGGGCGTGACGCCTAATGCCAAAGCGGGCAGCACATCGGTGACGAGGTTGATGAACAGAATTTGAAGCGGCTTCAACTGAAAATGTAGAAACAGCAGGGATACGATGGCGATTATTGCCAGCTCGCTCATGTTACAGGACAGCAGGTAGATGACAAACTTTCGGATGTTGTCAAAAATGACCCGCCCCTGCCGGATGGCAACGACGATGCTGACAAAACTGTCGTCTTTCAACACCATATCGGCGGCATCCTGTGCGACCTGTGTGCCGCGTTTTCCCATGGCGATGCCGATGTCCGCTTTTTTGAGGGCGGGCGCATCATTCACACCGTCGCCGGTCATGCCCACGATGGCCTTTCTTTCCTGAAAAACCCGTATCAAATCAAGTTTCTGTTTTGGGCTGACGCGGGCAAAAATTTTGGCGGCAGCCCAGCGATTTTTGTCCGCCGCTTTGAGTTTTTCGTAGTCCGGCATTTCCTTTCCCAGCACCACGTCTGCATCGTCGGATTCAATGATGCCCAACTGCCTGCCGATGGCTTTGGCGGCAGCCGGATGGTCGCCCGTGACCATGACGACCTCGATACCTGCCTCCCGGCATTGGCGGATGGCGGCTGGCACTTCTTTTCTTGGCGGGTCTATCAGCCCGAAAAGTCCGGCGAACACCAGGTTATCAGTCAGCTCTTTCGAGCCTTTTACCTCCATTTTGAAAGCGCCAGCAATGACTTTCAGCCCAGACGAAGCCATTTTTTCCGCTTCGGCGAGCCATGCTTTCCGGCGCTGCGAGGCCATCTGGGCATTTGTCTCGCCGTCGAGCAAAAACGAGCAACAGTTGAGCACTTCTTCGGCAGCGCCTTTCGCAAAAACCAGGTTGCCCTCCGGCGTTTTGTGCAGGGTCGCCATGATTTTAGTCTCCGATGAAAAGGGTATTTCCGACTGTTTTGGGCTTTGTTTGCGTAGTTTATTGATGTCTTCGCCTTGCCGCAGGGCGAACTTGAGCAATCCCGTTTCGAGCGGGTCGCCAATTTCTTTGATGTTTTTTTTCCCGGTAGTTATTTCCGAGGTGTTGCACAAAATGGCGATTTGCATCAGTCGGCGGTACTGCGTCTCCGGTAAATTTTTGGCGGGCAATTCGGCGGCATTTTCGCTTTTTGCCCAATTGCCACCCGGCGAAACGAGTGCTTCGACCTCCATTTTATTGAGCGTGAGCGTCCCTGTTTTGTCGGTGCAGATGATGGTGGTTCCGCCCAGCGTTTCCACTGCTGAAAGTTTGCGCACAATCACCTTCTTGCGGGCCAGTTTGAGCATCCCCTGCGCCAGCGCGAGGGTGGCAACGATGGACAAACCTTCCGGGACGGCGGCTACTGCCAGCGCAATGGAGGTTTCAAACATTTCCAGGATTGGTTTGCCGCCAACCACGCCCACCCCAAAAATGACGACCACTAAGCCGACGGTAATTTTGATGAGGCGGCCACTGAACGCTTCTAATTTCTTTTCCAATGGCGTGGCGGCCTGTTCGGAAGTGCCGACGAGATGGGCGATTTTTCCCAATTCGGTGTTCATGCCCGTGCCAGTGACTACCGCACGGCCATTGCCTTTGGTGATGAAAGTTCCTTTAAAAAGCAGGTTCGATTGACCGGCGAGCGGCGTGTCGGCAGACAATTCGCCGGGTTCTTTTTCTACGGGGACGCTCTCGCCGGTCAGGGAAGACTCGTCCGCCTGCAACTGCACACTTTCGTAAAGCCGTGCATCTGCGGGCGTCATGTCCCCGGCTTCGAGGTAAACCACATCGCCGGACACGAGCGTTTCAATCGTGATTTCCGACAAGTTGCCCACCCGAAACACTTTTGCGGAGACAGGCACCATTTTTTTCAGGGCTGCCATGCTGCGCCCCGCCTGAAATTCCATGTAAAAACCAATGAGGGCGTTGATGACAATAACCACCACGATGGCTGTCCCGTCCAGCCATTCCTGAAAGGCAAACGAAGCGCCCGCCGCCACGACCAACAGCACAACGAGGGGGCTTTTAAATTGCCGCAGGAATAGCTTCCATGCAGGTGTTTGTTCGGTCTGCACAATGGCGTTGGGGCCAAAAGATGCCAGCCGTTTGGCGGCTTCTGCCGCCGATAGGCCGTGCACGGTATCCGCGCCCAGACGGGCAAACAATTCGCCTTCCGGCAAAGCCCAGTTGGGAATGTCGGATTTGTTGAGCACCTCGTTTTTGTTCGCGTTGGCCATATCCATTGATACTTTTTGGAATTTTACACGGCTATTGCTTTTTTGCGTTTCCGTATAATCTGTTGATACGCATCATTTTATGCGCATTGTCATACAGGGTCAGTTCCTTATCGGTTTTAAACTCGGCTATTACCGCATCGTGAAAAGCGTGGTTATCTGGAAAAGCGCCTACCAAATTGCTTATCGTGAGGGGTTGGATAGGCCAGGCCGCGTCTTTGCTAAAATACCAGGTTGTTTCAGCAGGCTGACCTTTCCCCATTGAAAGTGTGGCAACTTTGTATAGCAAAATGTCTTCTCCCTGATTGACCATTAAGTATGCCTTCTTTTGATAAATCCTTTGAACGGCCCCGGAACAATATCGAACAGCATACACACTGCTCTTGTCTATTTTATAGGTTTTTCCTTCATGTTTCACAATCACCCGGTTTCGTTTGAACAGCACATCGGGTTTGATTTTGTGCGATTGGGTGTCGCAACCGATGGCGAATTCCAGTTTGCCGCTCATAAAATCTTTTGCGGTTCGAAAGATGCCGCTGCTGCCGGTTTGGGCACAAACGGTTGCCGTAAAAAAAACGGCAGTGAGTGAAAACAGAAATAAATGTTTCATAAAAAGTCAAATTTTGAGAATGAATGGGATTTCAGAAATTTACCGGGGTCATTTGGCACCTAAGCTGAGTGACTATTTTTCAGTTCCAGGGCTTGTTTTGTGTCATTCAGCATATTGTTCAGACACCAATTGCAATATATTCCTCCAAAAAGAAAGGAGAGCAACCAATAAAACCAGCCCTTCGGTGGCTCGTAATCAATGAATATCGTAACGATGGCCCCGTTCTCGGCAGGAGTAATGTCAAACCCCATGCGGTACCAATTCATTATGATGATTTGAGCCGCTCCGATTGTTTCCCATTCTTTCTGTTTGGGTGGTTCCCACTTCCTTACTACTTCTCTGAAATCAATGACCATGCCCAGCATCTTTCCGTGCCACCGGTACATTGCGCCGATGCCGGTTGGGTTGGGAGAAATTTGTTCCAAAGCCAATTTGCTTCCCATCATCATCATGGAGTTTTCGCCCATGTGCATCCCCGTTTTTGAAAAGTCATCCATTTGAGCAAAGACTTTTTCGGGCGCAGCCTGAATGGCGGCGGTTTTATGTCTTGATTTCATAGGAATATATTTACAAATGTAATTTCACCCCTGATGGTCGAAAAATGATAGACGCCAATACGGGAAGTGACATATATCAGGTGCTCCAAAGCAACGAGTGTATTAATTGGGTTCACAACAACTTGACTTCTCCTCTTTTTTTGTATGAAGCATTAACTCTTTTAAGAGTGCTGAAATACTGACAGAAGCATAAGCAATTTGCTCGTCGGAAGCGCCATAATAAATGTACAGCGTGTCTTCAAACAAAGCGGTGCCTGTAGGGAAACACACGTTTTTTACTACACCGCTCAATTCCCACTTGTGCTCGGGCTTAAACAAAGGATAGGGCAGCCGAGCAATTTCTTTCTGTGGATTTTGCAAATCCAGCAATGCCGCACAAGCCGAATAAACGTAACCTTCTATAGTATCATAAACGGCATGATAAATCAACAACCATCCATGTTCTGTTTCTATCGGAGGACATCCTCCGCCTATATAACTTACTTCGTGCTCATGTTTTGGCGAAAGCACTATGTGCTCATTAAAATCAAGAAAATATTTTTGCCAGAATTCAGTGTTGAGTTCCTCTAAATTATTTACTGCAACAATTTGGATATCGGGTTTTATGCGATGGAGGAAGTTCAGTTTGCCGTTTATTCTTCTTGGAAAGAAAATTACGTTCTTATCCCAGACCAATACTTTCTTGCCCTGTTTTTGAAGAATACGCCCTTGCTCATTGTAGCGAAGATATTTTCCATTGATTATACATTTACATTCAGCAAGGCGACTAAACTCTTCGTAAGTAATCTGAGGCACAATTATTCCTTGCTTGTCAAAGTGCCGCAAATCCTTTGAAGTGGCCAGCGCCCCCAGTGCATTTACCCCGTCATAAGCAGTGTAGCTGAGATAGTACAAATCCTCAATCTTTGTGATTCGTGGGTCTTCCACGCCATGCGATTCATAGTCGAATTGTGGAAAAAGCACGGGTACCTCAAAACGTTCTTCGACCGTGAAGGCCCCTTTCAATTTACAATAGCCGATGTTGGAGTAGTTGCCTTCCCTCACCGCCCGGTAAAAAAGGTGAACACTGCCCCCCTCGCTTATTACCGCAGGATTTAGGACGCCCTCGCTTTCAAAATTGAAAGTGGTTTTTTTAAGGAGGATGCCCTCTTTTTTTACTTCTATCATGATTTATCTTTTTACTTTCAACATACTGGCATTGATAGCCACAACAATCGTACTGACGGTCATCAAAACTGCCCCGGCAGCAGGGCTTAATAAAACACCTTGTTTGTAAAAAATGCCTGCAGCCAAAGGCAAAGCAATAACGTTGTAACCCGTTGCCCAAATCAAGTTTTGAATCATTTTACGGTACGTCGCTTTGCCAAATAAAATCAAACTCACGATGTCTTTTGGATTACTGTTTACCAAAATAATACCTGCGGTTTCTGCGGCAATATCGCTGCCACTGCCAACGGCAATACCCACATCCGCCTGTGCCAGTGCCGGCGCATCGTTTACGCCATCGCCGGCCATAGCGACAAACGCACCTCTGCTTTGCAATTCTTTTATCTTTTCTAATTTTTGATGTGGCAATACTTCGGCGATAAAGCTGTCCATGCCCAACGTTTCACTCACGCTCTTTGCTACCTTACTATTATCGCCTGTTAGTAATATTGATTTAATTTTATTTTCCTTTAAAGTTTTAATGGCTTCGGCAGATTCAGGTCGAATTTCGTCTGACAAAGCAATGTACCCTGCCAATTCTTTATTAATAATTACAAACACGACCGTTTCCGTATCATTGGCCGTAAAGCCATCCGGAACAGTTATTTTATTTTCTGATAAATAGCCTGGACTGACCACCAATATCTTTTTACCTTCTACATTGGCTTCTACACCTTTGCCTGTAATCGCATTGAATTTTTCGTTTGAGGGGATAGCGATGGATAAGTCCTTTGCTTTTTGCAAAATGCCCGTTGCGATGGGATGTTCAGATGCTTGTTCCAATGCTGCGGACAAACGGATGATTTCATTTTCATCTAAACCTTTTAAGAGCGGGACAATTTTTGACACTTCAAATTTTCCGACAGTGAGCGTACCTGTTTTATCGAAAACAATCGTGGTTATTTTTCGGGCATTCTCAAATGCAGTCCTGTTTTTAATCAATAAACCGTTTTGAGCGGATAAAGCGGTTGATTTTGCCACCACCAAAGGGACAGCCAATCCCAAAGCGTGCGGGCAACAAATAACAATGACCGTTACCATTCTTTCCATGGCAAATGCCAAAGTTTGCCCGGTCAAATACCAATATAAAAACGTCCCAATGCCTGCAACGATGGCAATGACAGTTAACCATCTTGCCGCCGTATCTGCCAATAATTGCGTTTTAGATTTTGATTTTTGTGCATCATCCACCAATTTTATGACCTGCGATAGATATGAATCCTTTGTCGCATGAGAAACCGTAATTTTAATAGAACCATTACCATTGATAGACCCTGCGATTACCTTATCGCCTTTTATTTTTTGTACAGGTTTTGATTCTCCGGTGAGCATACTTTCATTCAAATAGCTTTCACCCTCTAATATAATACCATCGGCTGCCACTTTTTCACCCGGTTTTACAAGGATAATATCATTCGCATTCAGGGTATCGGTTTTTACATCATGCACCATATCCGGCATGACCATGTGGGCTTCGGCGGGCATCAATTTTACCAATAACTCTAATTCTTTGGATGCGCCCGCAATGGATTTCATTTCTATCCAATGGCCCAGAAGCATGATTAAAATCAGCGTAGATAATTCCCAAAAGAAATCCATACCCTGCAAGCCAAACACAACGGCTACACTATAAACATAAGAAACGGTTATCGCAAAACCAATCAAAAACATCATGCCCGGGTTCTTTGCTTTTACCTCCTGCACCAATCCTTTTAAAAATGGTAAACCGCCATAAAAAAACACTATGGACGATAAAGCAAACAGGACATAATTGGAACCCGTAAACTGCCAATCGACCCGCATGAATTGCTGTATCATGGGTGATAACAGCATAATGGGCGCCGTTAAAAAAAGCACCACATAAAACCGTTTTTTGAAATCGGCAATCATCATCGCATGATGATTATGGCCCTCCATGCCCATTTTAGGGCTGTCGCCATGTTGCATTTTGCTGTGGTCCATTTCTTCATGGGTCGCAGCGGCAGGCTCAGTATGCTTTGTTTTGACAGTAGCGAAAGGTTTTTTTGCCTTATTCTTTTCTACCGTATTTTCTTTATGTTTGTGTACCATGAATTTACTTTTAATCTGTTTTAATTTTTAAATAAACCATCCTCGCTTCATTCCCAAACTCTCATTTGTTTTCCGTATCGAGTTTTCGGCGCTTTTTTCAATGCCCGTCAAAGCCCTGATAGCGTCAATGGTCTCCGGGATTACGATAGCCTGATTATCCACCAAATAGGCGTAAAACAACTCATCATTGACCACTTTTAGCATATCGTGCCATAAAGCCACTTCATACATATCCCCATAAGGACGGTTAAGTGCAAGCATCAATTCTTTCACTGTATTGTTGGCAGAAAGCCCGTCGGCATAATTGATAAATGCCGTGCGGGAAGATTTTCCAAAGACTTCCAATATTTCTTCGGCACTTGCTTTTCGGGTGAGTTGCACATTCCAATAGTGCAGGTGG
>JAYSZC010001072.1:0-2533 GCA_043738235.1 Lewinellaceae bacterium
GGGCGATTCTATTGCCGAAATAAAAGGGGTGAAACGCCGCGTTGCCAAGTCGATGTTCAAAGCCGCCGATGCTGCCGGCATCACAACACTCGATTTTAAACACCCTTCCAATACTTATCTGTTTATCGGCCAGTCCGGCAAACGCGTCGTTTGGGGCGATAAAAACAATCCAGTGGGAGAATCTGTTGAAAAGCTGTACCGGGATCTCAATAACCTGGTTAAACAATAGACCTAATCCCTGTTTTTGACCATCTCAAATTTTCCTTTCCAATTTTAAAACCATTCAAATGTTCATGAAAAATGTATCCCTGCTGCCTGCTTTCTGCTGGATCACAGCCATTTTCCTGATCGTTGCCAGCTGTCAGAACCTGAAAAACACCACCACACAAACCAACCCTGTCAGCTCCGAAAAGGTATTGCTCGACACTTTTGCCGACCTCCAAATCCTTCAATATGAACTGCCCGGCTGGGAGAAACTCGATCTTCGGCAAAAAACTTTTATTTACTACCTCTCTGAAGCAGCGCTGGTTGGTCGCGATATGATTTACGACCAACATTGCAAGCACAACCTGGCCGTGCGGAAAACGGTGGAAGCCATTTTTAACAACTACAAGGGCGAACGTACTTCCGCCAACTGGAAAGCCTTAGAGACGTATGCGAAACGGGTTTGGTTCAGCAATGGTATTCACCACCATTACAACGAAACCAAGTTCCTCCCCGGTTGCTCTAAGGAATATTTCAGTTCACTGGTTCAATCCCTGGATGCTTCTGTACTGCCTTTGTCGCCTGGCGAAGATGTCAATGCGTTTATGGCCAAATTGCTGCCAGTCATGTTCGACCCGAAGGTATTTGCCAAACGCACCAACAAAGACGAATCGGTAGATGTGGTGAAAGAATCGGCGGTCAATTTTTATGAAAATGTAAGTGCAGCACAGGTCGATGCTTTTTACAAAAATATGCTGGATGCCGCCGGGAAAAACCCGCCGCTGTTTGGTCTCAACAGCAAATTGGTAGGAGATAAAGACGGCGTGCTCAAAGAGATCGTCTGGCGTGCCGGAAAAGGCAATATGTATGGCGAAGCCCTCGACAAAGTGGTGGAAAACCTGCAAAAAGCGCTGCCTTTTGCCGAAAATGACCAACAGAAAAAAGCCATGAGGTTACTCATCGAGTATTTCCAGACCGGTGATCTGAAAAAATTTGACGCATACAATATCGCCTGGGTGAAGGATACCGCCAGTACCATCGACTTTATCAACGGCTTTATCGAAGTATACCACGATCCGAAAGGTTATAAAGGCGACTTTGAAGCCATCGTGCAGTACAACGACCCGGAAGCCACCGAAAAAATGGCCATCGTGAGCAAAAATGCCCAGTATTTTGAAGACAACAGTACGATACCCACTGCGTACAAAAAGAAAAGTGTGACAGGTGTTTCCTACCGCGTCATCAATGTGGCGATGGAAGGTGGCGACTGCGCGCCTAGTACACCCATCGGCGTCAACCTGCCCAATTCCAACTGGATACGCGAACTGGGTTCCAAATCCATTAGCCTGAACAATATCGAAAATGCCTATGGCAAGGCCGGCGGCGCGCTGGCTACCGCCGAATTTGCCAATGACCGCAAAGAAATCGAAAACGCCAAAAAATACGGCGAAGCCTGCGGCAAAATGCACACCGCCCTGCACGAGGTGATCGGACACGCCAGCGGTCAAATGAAACCCGGTATGCCCGAGCCGAATATAACCCTGAAACAATATTCCAGCACACTCGAAGAAGGCCGCGCCGACCTGGTAGCCCTGTATTTTATGCCCGATCCCAAACTGGTCGAATGGGGCCTGCTGCCCGACGCCAATGCATACAAAGCCGAATACGACAGCTATATCCGCAATGGCCTGCTGATGCAACTCCGCCGGCTCCAGCCCGGGCACGACATCGAAGAAGACCACATGCGCAACCGCCAGTTGGTAGCCGCCTGGGCTTTTGAAAAAGGCAAACCCGACAATGTCATCGTGAAAGAAGTCCGCAACGGTAAAATCTACTACGACATCCGCGATTACACCAAACTGCGCATCCTATTCGGCCAGTTGCTGGCTGAAATGCAGCGCATCAAATCGGAAGGCGATTTCAAAGCAGCCCGCGACCTGGTGGAAAATTACGGCGTAAAAACGGATGCAGAAACAGGCCGACAGGTGAAATCTCGTTATGCCAGCCTGCCCACCAAAGCCTACTCGGGTTTTGTACAACCCAAATTAGTTGCAGTTAAAGATGCTTCCGGCAAAATCACGGATATTAAAGTGGAGCGGGAAACTGACTTTGTGCAACAAATGCTCCGCTTCGGAAAAGAGTACAGCTTCATTAGAAGTGAGAGGTGAGAAGTGAGAGGTGAGAGGCGTCCCGTTTGGCGGCTTTCCTGGTTTTAGCATCTGCTTTTCAGGCCTGTAATCGTGAATCGTGTTTAGTGTGTGGTGTTTAGTGTTTCGGGCACTTCGCCTTTGGCAGTAGTTGATATTTTGGTCGACTTTTCACAAATGCC
>JAYSZC010001073.1:0-2532 GCA_043738235.1 Lewinellaceae bacterium
GAAATCGACGCGCCGGTGCAGTTGGCGGCCATGCACGCAGAATGGTTCGGCGGCGTCGGTCAGTACGACTTTTTGAGTTTCGGCAAATCGCTGAACCGCGATAAAAAGGCTTTTTTGGCCTTTTCCCTGATCCGGCTCGGGATCGACCAGATTCCATACACGATCAACCTGGTAGAACCGGACGGTACCATTAATTACGACAATATCTCGGAGTTTTCTGCTGCCGATTACGCCCTGATGGGCAGTTATGCGCGTAAATTGCGCAATCCGCACCTCTCCATCGGTGGCACGGTGAAAGTGGTACGCCGCGTCATCGGCAGCATCGGCAATTCCTGGGGGTTCGGCGCCGACCTGGGCATGCAATATCGCAAAGGCAACCTGATGCTGGGTATTCAGGGCCGCGACCTGACCACCACTTTTAATGCCTGGTCGTTCACCCTGACCGAGCGTGAAAAAGCGGTTTTTGACAGTACGGACAACGAAATACCGGTTAGTAATACTGAAATCACCAAGCCGCGCTTCCTGCTGGGCGGTGCTTATAAATTGCAACTGGGTGAAAAAACAACCCTGACCCCTGCACTCGACCTGGAATGGACCACGGACGGACAACGCAATGTGCTGATCAGTTCCGAATCATTTAATATCGATCCGCGTTTTGGACTCGAACTGGATTACAACCGTTTTGTACAGATCAGGGCGGGCATGGGCAATTTTCAGCGGGTAAAAGACGACTTCGATCCCCTCAAGGAACAACTTTCTTTCCAACCTAACTTCGGCATCGGCCTTCGGCTGGGCCGCGTACAACTCGATTATGCGCTCACCGATATAGGTAATGTATCGCAGGTGCTGTATTCCCATATTTTTTCCGTGCGACTCGATTTTAAGGAACGGCACACGGTTGTCCAGTAGGCAAAAGGCAATTTGCATAAAACACACATTTATCTGATCTGCTTTTCTGTTTCCCTTCTTTTTTAAAATAAATAACGCCCGATGAGCTCTTCCTCGACAATCCGGGTGTATCTTTGTATTGTTCTTTTAATCCTATCCGGGTATTTGTGAGCAATTACAGCCCGTATTCATCCCTTTTCCCGATTGCAGGCGATCTTTTCAGGTTGCCGAAGGTGTTTGGCTTTTTGGTGAGAACTTTGTTAAAGAAGCGATCATCGTAGCATATTCCTTTTTCTTTTATAATCTCATGGTTTGCCCCTCCCGTCAGGCTCGCAGTGAGGGGCTTTTTAAAGACTCGTTTTACGGGTCTTTTTTATTTCCGGCAAAACAGGTTGGCAAACTCCCGGAAGGCCCTATTTTTCGGGCGACAAGCCATCTGTTCCCATGCGCATCACTTTTCCCGATCATTTTATCTGGGGTACTTCCACTGCCGCCGCGCAGGTGGAAACCGCTACGCAACATCCCTGGCGCGGTTTGCGGGCTTTGGACGGATATGTGTTTGAACGCACCACGGATCATGAACTCCGGCGGGAGGAAGATGCAGCGTATATCGCTCGTCTGGGAAACATATACCGCTGCGGGGTAGACTGGTGCCGGCTGCAGCCCGAACCGCTGACCCACTTCGATCCTGCCATTGTGGCCGAATACCGCCGTTTTTTTGATCAATTGCGCGAAAAAGGTACAAAACTGATGTTTGTGCTGCATCATTTTGCCCATCCCAACTGGTTCGAGGCCAAAGGCGGCTGGACTCGCGCAGCAAATATCCCCCTGTTCCTGGATTATGCAGAACAGTGCATCGTGCATTTCGGCGAGTACGCGGCTTACTGGAACACTTTTAACGAGCCGAATGTGTACGCCATGAATGCCTTTATGCTGGGCAATTTCCCGCCGCATCTCAAAGGGCGGTATTTCACGGCCAACCGTGTATTAGACAACATGGGACGGGCTCATGACCTGGCGTTTGATTTGATTCGGGCGCAGTCATCTGCTCCAATTGGTATTTCGCTGAATACAGGGTATTTTGAGGGCGTCAACTGGTCGGGCAGGGTAGTAGCGGCTTTTGTGCGCTGGTGGTTTATGTCGAGGGCCGCTGTGCCTTTCCAGCGCTGCGATTTCTGGGGGCTGAGTTATTACGCCTACATGATTTTTGATCCGCTACCGGTCGATGCGATCAACGGTCTGAAAAAATTGGAAAAGCGCGGAATCCCGCACGACCGGATGTGGGGCTACCGGCCCGAGGGATTAGGCTGGGTGCTGCGCAGGTTTTATAAAAAATACGCCAAACCCATTATTATTACTGAAAATGGCATCTGCACGGATGAGCCGCAACAACGCATTCAAGCCCTGCGCGATTACCTGCATGTTTGTCGCCAATGCATCGCAGAAGGTGTAGATTTGCGGGGCTATATCCACTGGAGTACCTGGGATAATTTTGAATGGCACCTCGGGCCTACTTTTCGCTTCGGGCTGGTGCGCGTCGATTTTGACACCATGAACCGGACGATGACAGATGCGGGGCTTTTTTATGAAAAAGTGGTTGCGGAGAATGCCTTTGATCGTGTTTAGTGTTTGGTGTTTAGGGGT
>JAYSZC010001074.1:0-2531 GCA_043738235.1 Lewinellaceae bacterium
GTTAGAAGAAAGAACTCATAATTCTTCTACCGGAATGCCACTCACGACTCACAACTCACGACTCACGACTCACGACTCACGATTACAGGCCTGAAACACCCATGCCAAAATACAACCAAATGCCAAAGGGGACGCCTCTCACTTCTCACCATCTCACCTCTCACTTCTTGAACAAATGGGGCATGCCTCCACCTTGTGGCCGCGCGCCGGGCAGTATTGTCTGCCGAAAAAGATAATTTGCAGGTGCAGTTTATTCCAGGTGTTTTCCGGGAAAAGCGCTTTCAAGTCGCGTTCGGTTTGTTCCACATTTTTGCCGCTGCTCAGTCCCCAGCGGGCAGCCAGGCGGTGGATATGGGTGTCGACCGGGAAGGCCGGGAAACCGAAGGCTTGGGACATGACAACCGACGCCGTTTTGTGGCCCACGCCTGGCAGGGCTTCCAGGGCTTCAAAAGTTTGGGGTACCTGACCGCCGTGCTGCTCTACAATAATCCGGGAAAGTTCCCATATCGCTTTTGACTTGGAAGATGAAAGGCCGCAGGGTTTGATAATTTCCCTGATTTCCTCTACGGACAATTGCATCATAGCTGCGGGGTGATCGGCTTTCGCAAACAAATGCGGCGTGATCTGATTCACCCGTTCGTCGGTACACTGGGCCGACAGCACCACTGCCACCAGCAAAGTATAGGGGTCTTCATGCCGCAGCGGAATGGGTGTTTCCGGGTACAATGTTTCGAGGATATTTGCAATATCGGCTGCTTTTGCTTTTAGTTGAGCAGAGATACGTTTTTGGGGCGCCGCCGTTTTTTTTGCCATAACAGTTGGGAAGTTCCTTTTCTAAGAGGCAAAAATACATTGCTTATCTATCAAGTTTATGATCGTTTCGCCGAACAGGGTTCGGCGTTACAGTGTGGTCAAAAAAAACAACCCCACCCCGGTTGACCGGAGCGGGGTATTGTTCTCATGGTATGCGTGGCTCGCTGGTTGCGATGACTGCTTTGGGAGCAGTCAGTCTTATCGGTTTGGTATGGCCTTCATTTGGGTAATTTGGAGGCGATTGGTTTGGTGTTGTACAGGATGTGTTTGTTCGCCGTTGGTTTCCTTGTTGTAAAAATCCTC
The DNA here is from genome assembly GCA_043738235.1 of Lewinellaceae bacterium. GTDB lineage: Bacteria > Bacteroidota > Bacteroidia > Chitinophagales > Saprospiraceae > M3007. The sequence continues at coordinate 1,117 of JAYSZC010001074.1, forward strand.
TTTCTAACGGAGTAATGTTAAAAGGTCACAGGTTCCGTTTATTTTTTTCGTAAAAAAATTGTTATCGGCTATTTACCTGTGGTTGAAAAATTAATCCATTTGGTTGAAATTCAAATAATTGTACCTGTTGAACGGTATAGTTTTACCTGAAAAAAAATCAAACTATGGAAATCAGTACTTATACCGGACATTCTGAGGTGGTGTCTATTATTGCCAACCTTCGCCAGATGCGTGCCGATGCAGCAAAGCTGTGGCGCATTTCCGATATTCAGGACGAAGCCGGGAACCAGTATGTGGATGTGGTGATGGAAGGTGGTGGTACGCTGGGCGTAGCGCTGTTGGGTTATTTGTATGTCTTGGAACAAATGGATATCCGGTTTTTGCGGGCGGCAGGCACTTCCGCCGGGAGTATCGTAGCCATGCTGCTGGCCGGCGGCGGCCCCATTGTACAAGCAAAAAGCGAATGGCTGATAGAAAAAGTGGCCGGAAAAGATTTTTATGACTTTGTGGATGGCGACAAAGAAATCCGCAAATTTGTAGATGCCATGCTCGACCCGGAAGTCCGCAAAGGCAAAAAAGCGCGGCTGACCGCCAAAGTGCTCGATGACCTGTAGGATCATTACGGTCTTTGCCCGGGCGAACATTTTACGGAATGGATGCACGAACTGCTGCTGGAACGCGGTGTCCGGACACTGGGCGATTTATACGCCTTGCGCAGCATTGCTCCACCGGGCATACACTATCTTGAAACGGGAGAACCATGTCTACCCGAGCGCTGGCGGCGCATTTCTGTCGTCACCGCCGATGTTACCACCGGCACCACGATCTTTTTGTGCGGGGTGCGCGGGCTGCCGGCGTATTTTTACATCACTTCGATTGGGCAGAGCAGAAGGCATTGCGTCAAAAATTGACGGACACTTTGTCAGTATGAAATACAAATCTGTGTTGTTTTTCGTTACCTTTGTTACGTAACATTTTAAATGCCTTTGATTATGGAATGGATGAAAAATGCCCGCACCCTGTTAGTTATCAATGTATTGCTCCTGATGGCCGTAGGCGCTTTGTTTTTTACCTCTTTTAAAGGAGGCGATGGCAGCGGCTTTTCAGCCCCGGAGCAGCATATCCGGTCAATTAACCTGGATAAGGATTTTAATTTTTGCGGGGAACCGCTCCCGATGGACAATTGGGATGTACGGCAGCGACTGGATGCCGAGTTGCTGCGCAATGTGTATTTCCATTCTCAGACGATTCTGGCGCTCAAACGAGCAAACGCACTTTTCCCAACCATTTTACCCATTCTGAAAGAAGAAGGTGTGCCGGAAGATTTGAAATACTTAGCCGTTGCGGAGAGTGCGCTCTCCAACGCCAATTCGCCCGCCGGAGCGCGCGGAGTCTGGCAGTTTATGAAAAGCGCG
>JAYSZC010001075.1:0-6303 GCA_043738235.1 Lewinellaceae bacterium
TTGCCATAAGGCAGCGTGCGATCCACTTCGACGACGAGCTGGCCGTTCGGGCAACCGCCGCCTTCCAGGATCATATCGGGAAGCAAAGTAAGCGAACAGTTCTCGGCAAGAGAAATGTTCACCAGGTCATTACAAATAAGCGTACACTGAGCTTTTGCGTTCGCTGCGGATGCAAAAATTACAACTAAAGCGGCAAACCAACTCAGTACATTACTGGAGAAAGTAGAATTTGCTTTTCTCATGAGATTAATTAAAACGTTAGATGAAAAATATACTGTTTTTGAGCGTATTGCACTTTTGAAAAGCCGGTAGGGCTTCTTTAGTGCGAATTTAAGCTACCCGGATGTTTTGCCCAAAACATTTTGGAATATTAAATCGGGGGCATCAGCCGGAATATATAAGGTCTCAAAAACAATGCCGATCTATTCAGAGAGCCTACCATTGAAGGGGTAATTTTCCTATCAAATATAAAAAATTTATACCAAATGATGTTCAAAGGCAATTTTGATCAGGCTTGCGGTGCTGTTGACCTGCAATTTGCGCATAATATTTTTGCGATGGACACTGACGGTCTGATCGCTGATGTAAAGTTGGCCTGCAATTTCTTTGTTGCTGAGCGCCTGGCCTATGTGCCGCATAATTTCTATTTCCCGGCGGGTAAGTCCGTATTTTCCGGCAAACTGTTTATCGGGCAAGCCATCGTTGCCGTTGTGTAACAGATGGTGCGAATTATCAAATGCCACACCTTTACCCAGAAAAGTATGGCCTTCAATCACCTGTTCGATAGCGTGCAGCAATTCGGCCTGCGAGCCTGATTTCAGCATATAACCATCCGCTCCGGCTTTAAATGCCGCTTTCACCAGACGCGGATCATCAAACATGGTCATGACCAGCACACGCGTTTGTGCAGAACCTTTTTTTACGGAAGGCAACATTTTCAGGCTGTCTGTTTCCGGGAGGTTCAAATCCAGCAGCAACAAATCGGGTCTGATTTGTCGCATCATATCCGAAATTTGCAAACCGGTCCGGGCTACACCTTGTATATTATATGCAAATTTTCCACCGCCGGGACGGGATAAGACGGCTTGCAGGCCTTCCACAAAAATCGGGTGGTCATCGGCGACCAATACTTCGAGGCAGCGCATGGATTGAAACAGTTGTTCAATGATTACATCAAACAATTACCATACCATAGTATTTTTTCATCATACGCCTCAGTCGAATTTAACCGACCTCGTCGCAGTCGCAGTTCCGGCGGCATTGGTCACCGTAATATCCGTGCGATTGTCTCCTTTACGGAGTACCGCCACCCACACCACTTTCCCGGTGGAGGGCGTAAACGTGAAGTCAGTCAGCGGCACATCGTTTATCTTGATACTGATCTGTTCCTTTTGTTCGATATGGCGGACGTTGGCTACAACAGAGCTGCGCCCTTCATTCGGGTTGAAGGGACTGACTGTGGGTTGCGAGGCCGATTCAATGACCACTTCGGGTTTGGAGATGGTCGGTCCCGAGGGCTTGTAGGTAATATCTGATTGAATGTTGGTCGTTCCGCCGCTGTTTTTCGCTTCCAGTTGCATCGTATTTTTACCTTCTTTCAGGTTCAGATTAGCCGTAATGGCCCCATTGCGCGCATTGAACTCAAAATTTCTGAAATCCTGCCCGTTGAACCTCAACTTGACCTGTGATTTGTCGTTCACATTTCTTGCCGTTGCCTGCAGGCTGAAAGCGGATTCCGTTACCGTTGCACCCGGATTTTTAGGAGCAACAAATACCAACTCAGGTTTTGGCGTCACGGGCAGCACCGGCGCATCCAATCGAATACCGGCGGATGCTTCCGCTTTCCCATCCGGCGTCGAGGCTTTCACAACGAAGGTATTGGCGCCGGGTTTCAGCAGCACATTGGCAGTAAGGTTGCCGCCTCTGTCGAGGCTGAAATTGGTTATCGCAGATCCGTTCATCAACACTTCCACATTTTTATCGCTGAAAACATGTTCCACTTTGGCGGCCAGGTTGAATCCGGGCTTGTCGGTAACGCCTCGCTGACCTACCGGATTGATGATCGTAACCACCGGCGCTTTGGCTTTGACGAATCGAACCGCAACATTGGCCTCGTCAGAGCCGCCGGTGTTGCGCGCAGCCACGCGCAGGTTGTTGTTGCCTTCCGTAAATGTTACCTTGGCGCTTATCAGTTTGCGTTTCGGATCGAAGGTAAAGGGTACGCTCGCGCCGTTCAGAAAGACCGTAATTTCACTGTTGTTGTTTACATTCACAAGGCCGGCGGTCAATTCTCCTTTTTCAACGCGCGTTTCCGAATTATTGACCGGCGCCGTGATGGTCACCTTGGGCGCCTTTGGGGCGGCATACAACAGTTTGATTTCAGCCGAAGCCTCTCCTTCTCCGTAGCTGTTGCGCGCCCGGATGGTGATGCTGTTGGAGCCGGTTTGCAAGTTCAGATCGGCGGACAACTGGCGGGTACGTGGGTCAAAAGACACCGTGCGCAATACATTTCCATTCATATAAACGGTAATGTCGTCCCGGTTGCTGACCTGTTCCACCGTTGCTTTGAGCGCATAAACGGACTGTGTGGTACTTTCCGAAGCACTGCGCGGCTGGGTAATGCGCACCACCGGACGCTGACCTGACGGGGGCGTTGTCGGAGGTGGTGTATAGCGCTGGTAAATCACTTCTATTTCATCGGAAGCGCGCCCGCCGGGCGTGTTGGCTTCCACCCGGATGCTGTTGCGGCCTTCGCGCAAACGCACATTGGCTTCCAAACCCTCTGCCAGCGTGAACCGCTCGTCGGCGCCGTTGACGAGCAAACGAAGTTCGCGGCGCTCGGATACATACCTCAATTGGGCGATCAGGTTGATATTATCGCGTTCGGTGGTGTAGGGTGAGCGCGAAGGCTCAACAATGCGCACTTCCGGTCGTCCCGTTGCCGGAGGAGGAGGCGGCGGCGTTACGGGCGAGGACGGAGGCTGCGTTGGAGAATAGCGGTCTTCCAAAACAATAATCACCGTTTTTTCATCGCGGCCTGCCGGGTTGGAGGCTACGATGCGGGCTTCATTGCGACCGGGGCGCAGGCGCAGGTCGGCTAACAGGCGACCATTATTGAAGGTAAACGGCTGATTACTGCCATTCAGGTAACATTCCACATCGCTGTACGCGTGTACATTGTGAATCCTGGCCCGCAGGTTTTCATTGGAATAACTTGTAACGTACGGATTGGATCCGGGGTTAATAATTTCTATGCGGGGCGCTGCCACGCGGCGTTCCCGACGCGTGATGTCCCAGCGCAGATGCAGGTTGGTGTAATGCTGCCAGTCATTGTCGGCAGTAGCGGTGTTGTTGTCGGTCCAGCGTTCGCCGTCGAGGATATCGGTGCGGCTGAACGTGATCTTGTGGCCTATCCCGATGACAAAACGGGGCGACACCTGGTAGCCCAGTTCAAATCCCGCTCCGGGCATGATTCCCGCTTTCAGCGATTGCTCTGTGAAACCGTCGGCTAAGCTTTCGAATTTGCCGTCGCGCATATCTTTCAAATCGGCCAGTACAATGTTTTTTGAGTTTTCACTGCTGATTGTCAAATAGTTATATATCTGGTCGTTTATCAACTGGTCGGTGCGGGTGCGGTAAAAATCCAGCCCAACGCCGCCGAAAAGGGCGAATACGATACCCGTTCGCTCGCGCAGGCGGTTAAAGGTGAGCACACCTTCGAGGCCCAGTTCCCCCATCGAGTGGCGGTAATTATGGTACACAAAAGAGGAGTCGTTGGGCGCCGATTGGTCCAATACATAATTCAGGGAAGACAGGTAGTTGCCGTTCAGGGCGTCATTTCTTTGTAAACCGAAAGAGCGAACGGCATCGGCGCCGTAGCTGCGCGTAAACAGTCCCCTACCCCGCAAATCGAAAGAAAACATGCCACCCGGCCGATACAACAGGTTTTTACCCAGCGTCAGGCCTGCGCCCCAGCCATTGAACTGCGTGCGAACGTCCGAACTTTGATAGGCCAGGCCGCCGTCAATTCCGAACGTCCACCAGCCGCGTTGGCGGGTCGGAAAGTGGGAACTGGTTTGCTGGGCTGACAGTTGGGCGGCACAAAGGGCCAGGAATAAGAAGAGGGTAATTCGTTTCATATTTGATGTGTTTTCGTATTTCTGACAGCAAGATTCGGCATTTCAAATGGATTTTGAAAATGTAAAAAAGGTTTACATATAACAATTTTAACAATTCATGGCCCATCCGGCGAAATTAATATGTCGTTGGCTGGGACGCACAACGAGGGCCGGGGCGGCTCGGTCTACCATTCATAATGGAATGACGTACGTTTTCCCTCCGTTTAACTTTTGTTTAAGATGGTTAAGAGAATGACCCGGCCCGGATAATTTTAACGGAAGTTTGTTACTTTAATCTGGATTTTTTAATGCACTTAGTGGTTGTCTCAAAAGGTTGATAAGGGTTTATAAAAGTTGATAATAGCCACTCAATAAAGTAATTTTCCTCGTTTTGGGGTGCTATTATCAACCTTTATAAACCCTTATAAACCCTTATCAACCTTTTCCAACATTTTACCGCTACACCTCTAAATTGGCAAAGTAGCGCTACCTTTGCGCCGCTTTTTAACGGCCAAAAGTCTTACACAAATGCAACCGAAAGAATTTCTGAAAAAACTTGGTCTCAAAACCAAAAACGCAGGCGCCTGGACGGGGCTTGATTCCGTTCCCGGCAGCCGCCGTTACATCGACTCTTATTCGCCGGTAGACGGTGAATTTATCGGATCGGTCGGCATCACCACCCGCGAACAATACGATACAGTGATCGCTGCCGCCGAGTCTGCTTTACAGACCTGGCGCGAAATGCCGGCACCCAAACGTGGAGAAATCGTGCGCCAGTTTGGCGACGTGCTGCGCCAGTACAAAGACCCGCTGGGTCGTTTGGTGAGTTATGAAATGGGAAAAAGCCTCCAGGAGGGTTTTGGCGAGGTACAGGAAATGATCGATATCTGCGACTTCGCAGTGGGTCTTTCCCGCCAGTTGTACGGCCTTACCATGCACTCCGAACGCCCGGGCCACCGCATGTACGAACAGTGGCATCCGCTGGGGATCGTCGGCATCATTTCAGCCTTCAATTTCCCGGTAGCCGTATGGTCCTGGAATGCCTGCCTCGCCTGGGTTTGCGGCGATGTCTGTGTGTGGAAAGCCTCCGAAAAAACGCCGCTTTGCTCCGTTGCCTGCCAGATTTTATTCCAGAAAGTGTTGAAAGCCAATAACTTACCGGAAGGCATCAGCGGTATCGTCAATGGCGACTATAAAGTAGGGGAATACATGACGAAAGACGCCCGCGTGCCGCTGTTGAGCGCTACGGGCAGCACGCGTATGGGTCGTGTCGTCGGTCAGGCCGTTGCGGGCCGTTTTGGGCGCAGCATCCTCGAACTGGGCGGCAACAACGCTATCATTATCACGCCATCCGCCGATATGAAAATGGTGCTGACCGGCGCCGTATTCGGAGCGGTAGGTACCGCAGGCCAGCGCTGCACCAGCACCCGCCGCCTCATTATCCATGAAAGTGTGTACGAACAGGTAAAAACCACTTTAGCCAAGGCTTATCCGCAATTGCGCATCGGCGACCCGCTCGACCCCAACAACCATGTCGGCCCGCTGATCGACAAACAAGCCGTTGAAAATTATCTCCACAGTATCGGCGAAATCAAAAAATCCAAAGGTAAATTCGTGGTGGAAGGCGGTGTGCTGGAAGGCCCCGGCTACGAAAGCGGCTGTTATGTAAAACCCTGTATCGCCGAAGTGGAAAACCACTGGGACATCGTGCAACACGAAACGTTCGCACCTATTCTGTACCTGATTAAATACAAAACGATCGAAGAAGCCCTGGCGCTGCAAAATGGCGTCCCGCAAGGACTTTCATCGGCGATTATGACCACCAACCTGCGCGAAGCGGAGCGTTTCCTCTCCGTAGCCGGTTCGGATTGCGGTATCGCCAATGTGAATATCGGTACTTCCGGCGCTGAAATCGGCGGCGCTTTCGGCGGCGAAAAAGAAACCGGCGGCGGACGCGAGTCCGGCTCGGATGCCTGGAAAGCCTATATGCGCCGGCAGACAAATACGATCAACTACTCCGAACAACTGCCTCTGGCACAGGGGATTAGGTTTGATTTTTAGAAGTGAGAAGTGAGAAGTGAGAAGTGAGAAGTGAGAAGTGAGAAGTGAGAAGTGAGAAAATCCCCCTTGGCGGCTCTGATGGTTTTTGGTTCGGTTTTTCAGGCCTGTAATCTTGAATCGTGTT
>JAYSZC010001076.1:0-6302 GCA_043738235.1 Lewinellaceae bacterium
GATGAATATCAACCTCATCAACCTTTATCAACCCTCATCAACCTTTATCAACCCTCATCAACATTCAGACTCATCAATCCTCATTCGCCGGCCGTGGAAACTTCACCCACACATCATCGCCGGCGCGATCGATGGGCAAGGTATTGAGCCGGTCATAGCGGCGCAGATCCACCCAGCGATGGCCCTCTCCAAACAATGAATACCGGCGCTGTCGAAGCAATTCATTGATCAGATCAGCGGATGTGGTACCGCCTGCATAGTCGGGCAGATTGGCTTCATTCCGGACCCGGTTGAGCGCAATGACGGCCTCTGCGGCGTTGTTTTTCTGAATATTCGCTTCCGCATAAATCAGTACCAGTTCTTCATTGCGAATCAGGGGAATCGGAGAAGCATTGGTAGCATATACCGTCAGGTCATAGTTGCTCGACAGGCCATCCTGAAATTCCACTTCATCGCGAAGCGTGGCCTTACTCAAACGCGTATCACCCGCTTCTGCATCCGTGACAAAAGATGGATGCGCCACACGCGACTCGCCGGTTGCTCCCAATGGAAACCACTGAGGATTGAGCGCATCGCCCCCTGCGGTGGAAAAAGTGTGAAAAACGCCCTTGTTTAGGTTGCCGTTCAAATCATAAAAGGAATTCCCAAGCGCTGTCAGTGCCGAATCCCAATTGCCGTCGTACAGGTGTACACGGGCTATGATCGCGCGGTTTACTTCGGCAAATGTTTCAGGTGTGTTATACCCCGCGAAGCCGCTTCCAAGCCGGAAGGGGAAAGCAGCGCCGCCTGCATTCAGCTGAGCGTAGCCCTCGTCCAGCAAGGTTGCAATGGCGCGTAAAGAGGCTTTATGGTCGCCTTCTCCGACAAACGGCCCGAGTTTATCCGGATCAGCCACGTCGATTCGAATACCGTTGTCGTATTGTAGTACCCAGACCATCAGCAATTGGTATGCTTTGATGGTATTGGCATAACCTTTAGCGGCATTGCGCAAGGCATCCGTCGTAATGGATGAAGAATTATCCACCGCTTCTATCAGAATGTTCGTGTTTTTAACGGTCCGATAACGCGCAGAATAAGGATTGGTCGTGTAGAAGGTATTGTTATCTAATGTGGCAGAGCCTTTACCCAGCAAGTCGGAGGTGAAACGCGGGTCGGAGGTAGAAAAACGGTAAATTTCGCGCCCGATTGCACCCACGCCATCGTAATGGGTACCCAGGTTGAGGCGCATTCCGCCCTCGATGCCTGTCACCAGGTTTTGAATTTCACTTAAAGAAGCGTTTTCAATAATGGCCCCTACGCTGGGGTTGTTCGGGTCTTCAATAGTCTCGATTTCACAAGCAGCAAACCCGATTGCCAACAGCATTGGCAGTATGATTTTGGAAATATTTCGCCGTATCATGTTGTTATTTTTTGAAAATGAATGAGCTGAGTTTCATGTACACGAATCATGCTTAGAAAGAAGCGCCGATGGTGAAAAAGAAACTCTTAGCAGATGGGAATGGCGTCACCTCTACATTGGAAGAGATGGCACTGGTACCAAAATTGGATACCTCCGGGTCATAACTGTTGTATTTGAAGAAGTTCAGCAGGTTGCGGGCAGACAAGCCGGCCCGGAACTTTGCCTTGTCCTTAAACCAACTGGAAGGCAGGTAGTAGGTAAGTCCCACTTCGCGCAAACGGAGATACCCGGCATCTTCGATCCATGATTGTGCGGACACGCCTAACTGCGACAGGCGATAGGAGCCGTTTGACATGGCATTGCTCGGGTCTACACCTTTGTCGTCGTAGTCGGCACTGGTGCCGAAAATATCGGACAGGAGCGTACTCAGATTGACATTTTCACCCCCTTTTTTCCAGTGAAACAGGAAATTCAACTGAATATCCTGATAGCGCAGGGAATTGTTGAAAGCCATCTGGAAATCAGGTTCTGCATTGCCGAATACGCGCACACCGTTTGGCTCAGGATTGGGGTCGATACCCACCAGTTGGGTAGGCGATTTGCCTTCTTCGATGCGGTATGTTCCCAGCGTAGCGCCGAACGCGCCCAGGTTGTAGGCGGGCACATCCAGGCGGCTGATAAGCGCCGTATTGCGCCAGAAACTCAGGCGTGTATTCCAGGTGAGCGATTTTCCGCGCAGCGGCGTGGCATCCACAGCAATCTCGAAACCCTGGTTTTCCAGATCGGCCGCATTTTGCCAGGCATTGGTAAAGCCGGAAGCGCTGGGCGTATTGACCAACAGGATCAGGTCGTTGATATTCTTGCTGTAATAGGTAAATTCGAGGTTGATTTTGCTGTCAAACAAACCCAGGTCGAAACCGGTCTCGATCTCAGTTTGCCGCTCGGGACCGATGGTGGTGTTACCCAGTGTAGTACCGATGAGTGAACCCGTGCTGCCGTCGATAATACTGGGCGTCAGGGGCGTATACGTGGCGCCGAAAGGGCCGAAGTTGCCTGACTGACCGTATGCCGCACGTAATTTCAACTGATTGATCGTGTTGCCCAGATTAGTCATTTCATGGAGATTGACGGCAACGGAGGCTTTCGGATAGTAGTACAGTTTGTTGGCATCTCCGTTTCTGCTCGATTTATCGCCGCGCAAACCGGCAGTGAAAATGACCATATCCCGGAAGTTTACTTCTTCCTGTACAAAAAAGCCTCTGTCGATCTGTTTCAGGCGATTCTGATTGACCTGGATAGAGCCTGCCTGGTTCAGATTCGTCTGTGCGCCAATGAGTTGTGTAGCAACCGCATTGGTGTAGTCCTGATCCAGATTTTCCTCGGTAACACCTGCCTGCGAGCGGAACGAAAGGTTGTTATCCATGGTGAGGGTATGTATCAGGAAGGCCGCAATATTGGCGCCTCTGCTGACCGCGACACTGCGAATGGAAGCGCCGTTGGTGCCGTTGCCGTCTTTCTGGAACTGGAGTTCACGCGGGAAAATAGAGCGTGTTTCGAGGGTGTACTGATCTACTCCACCCCGAAGATATAGGTTGAGCGCACTCGTTTCGTTGCTCCATAAGCGGAAAGTACCGATACCGCCACCCAGGACACGATTTACTTTTTCATTGTTCGTCACTAAATCCCGCGTTTGCAGAAAGTTGGATGGAGCAAATCCGTTGTTGGGGTAATTGCCCTTGTCATCCGGGAAAAGGTCGGCCCAGGCTGGTGTGGAAACAAAGGATACCCCCAATGTAGTAGAGGTGTTATCGTTGTTGAAAAAGCCGCGATCGGCTGTGGAAGTGACATAATTCATGCTCAACTGGAGATCAGCCCAGGAGAACACTTTCGTATCGAGGTTGAGCCTTACGGATGTTTTGTCGTAACCGGTATTTTTAACAATACCATCTTCCGATTTACGGGTGATGCCGGCGAAATAACCAAATTTTTCAGAGCCGCCGTTTAAAGAAAGCCGCGTGGTGCTCAGCATTCCTTTTTCACCGTAGAGTTCATCTTCATAATTATAAATTTTACCGCTTTGAACAGCTTGCTGATAGATAGGCACCTGGGCTGCTCCAAAAGATGCTTCAACTTTGCCCGCATCCCATTGGCGGACGCCCAATTTGCGCAGTTGTTGCTGAAAACCAACAGATTGTGAAACATTTACACCCACTTTACCATCGCGGGTACCCCGTTTAGTTGTGACAATCACAACGCCCGCCGCAGCGCGCGATCCGTAAATAGCCGCAGCGGAAGCGCCTTTCAGCACTTCTATCCGCTCGATGTCCTCCGGGTCGAGGTCGGCTACGCGGTTGGATGGATTATCCTGGTTGGAATTACTGCCTTGTCCGGCAGCCTGGGAGATAAAGTTGACGTTAGCGGCAAACGAGGAGTTGTCATAATACACCCCGTCGACAATGTACAAGGGTTGCGAATTACCATTCAGGGTGGTGATACCGCGCAGTTTCACGGTAGTGCCGCCACCCGGAGCGCCGGAGTTGGAGATAATATTAACGCCGGTAAGTTTGCCGTACAGGGCGCCGTCCATGGTGGATTGCACGGTAGTCCCCACCAATTCACTGCTGGAAATAGAAGACACGGCATTGGCCAGATTCGCCCGTTTGACATTGGTTGCAATACCGGAAACTACGACTTCGTCCAGTCCCGAGAAATCATCATCCATGACAATGTCCACGCGTGGGTTGGCGGACGACACTTCCATCGTAATCGATTTGTAGCCCGTGTAGGCAACAGAAATGCGGGCAGTTGTGCCGGGCGCTTGCAACTTGAAGTCGCCATTCAGATCCGTGATGGTACCAATTCGGGTACTGGCTACAACGACCGTAGCGCCAGGCAGCGCTTCACCATTATTGTCGGTAATTCGGCCGCTGAGCGTAAACTGTGCCAGGAGCGCCTGTACAGCACCCAGCCATAGCAGGGCGGCTAACCCAAAATGTCGGGTTAAAGTTTTGTACTTCATAACAAAATAGTTTGAGTTAGAATTGATTAGATAATAAAAACGGATTTATCATTTGGTTAACAAAATATTTCACCAAATAACTAATTGCCAGAAGACAAACGTAAAATACTTTTTAATAATTCAAGTCTTTTTTTCCATGAAAATATTCACTCTGTATAATTTGGAAAAAATTGCGATTAACCCGGGGGTCTACTTTTGAATTGAGTAGATTTGCAAAATTTTTTACAAAAAAGAGAACACAATTCCATTCCTGACAAGTACCATTGCACTATGGTTCATCTCACCCCCACTCTTGTATTGATTGTTTTACTGCTCTACTTTGCCATGCTCGTCGGCGTGGCCTGGTATACCGGGCGTGGTGTGAGCAATGATGGGTTCTTTCTCGCGAATCGAAAAGTGCCCTGGTATGTAGTCGCTTATGCCATGATCGGCACCAGCATCAGCGGCGTTACATTTATCAGTATTCCGGGAGCGGTAGGAGGTACGGGGCTGAATATGGCCTTTTCGTATATGCAGGTGGTGTTTGGCTACCTGCTGGGCTACCTTTTTATAGCCACCGTATTGATGCCTTTGTTCTACCGGCTCAACCTGACCAGCATTTACGGCTATTTAGAACAACGCTTCGGTTGGTGGTCGTATAAAACCGGCGCCGGGTTCTTTCTGTTGTCGCGAACGCTTGGCTCCGCTGCGCGTATGTTCCTGGCAGCCAGTGTGTTACAAATGTTTGTGTTCGATGCGTTGGGTGTTCCTTTTGCGGTTACGGTCATCATTATGCTGGCCCTGATTTATGGTTATACCTACAAAGGCGGGTTGAAAACCATCATCTGGACGGATACGATCATGACCACTTTTTTCCTGGCTGCGCTGGTGTTTACGGTATTTACCATCGGGAAAGCTTTGAATCTGAGTGGCGGCGGCTTGTTTTCATCCGTCATGGGCGGACGGTACGGCCAGGTGTTTTTCTTCGACAACTTTCTGACCGACCCCAACCATTTCGTGAAACAGTTTGTAAGCGGTGCTTTAATCGCCATCGCCATGACGGGCCTGGATCAGGATCTGATGCAAAAAAACCTCGCCTGCAAAAATATCCGCGAAGCACAGAAAAACATGTTGTTGTTCTGTGTCAACTTAGTGATTATCAACTTTTTATTCCTGACGCTGGGCGCATTGTTATACCTCTATGCAGGTTCTATCGGTCTGGAAATCCCCGCCCGTACCGACCACCTCTATCCAAAAATTGCATTCGATCACCTCGATGCCGTGGCAGGCGTTTTCTTTATCCTGGGTTTGATCGGCAGCACGTATGCCAGTTCCGATTCGGCGCTGACGGCGCTGACCACCAGTTTTTGCGTCGACTTTTTGAATTTTGAAAAAAACAAAAGCCGACCGGATCAATTCGCTTATACATCCGAAAGTGAAGCCCACGACGAGCAGGTAGAACAGCGGCAACGCAAAACCCGCACCCTTGTACACCTGGGATTTTCGGCGGCTTTCGTCGTGATTATTTTGATTCTCAATGCCGTCAGTAATTCGGCGGTTATTTCACTGATTTTCAAAGTCGCAGGTTATACGTACGGGCCTTTGCTGGGGTTGTTTTCTTTCGGATTATTTACCAACCTGAAAATACACGACCGTTACGTATTGTACATCTGCCTGGCGGCGCCTCTCCTCACCTGGTTGATCGAGGTGTCGTGTAAACAATGGTTCGATGTAGGATTTTTAACCATCCTCATCAATGGTTTGCTGACTTTCGGCGGCCTTTGGGCTATTTCATACCGGGATGAGCCGTACAGCAAAGATTATGATGACGTGTAAAGAATAAATCTTCTGTAACTCATTGATTTACATTGCTTTTTGCCCTTTGCAATTTTGCCCTTTTACTTA
>JAYSZC010001077.1:0-2527 GCA_043738235.1 Lewinellaceae bacterium
ATTCCAAAAAAAAGTGATTATCAATGCGAATAATGGGTTAAAGCCAATCACATGATCAAGAGATTAACCCCAAATTTAACTATACCAAACTCCCTCCCATCCTCATCCCTCATTCCTCATTCCTCATCCCTAATCCCTGAAAATCCTCACCCCTCATTCCTCATCCCTGCCCATGTGCGGCATCGCAGCCATATTTAAACACCAAACACTCCCCGGCTCAGATCTTTTGATTCGTCAGATGACCGAGCGGATACAGCACCGCGGCCCGGATGCGGACGGACATTACAACGACGAACGGGTAGCGCTCGGGCACCGCCGGCTCTCCATCATCGATTTGTCCGAACTGGGCCGTAATCCGATGTGGGATGTCAGCGGTCGTTATGCCATTGTCTACAACGGCGAGGTGTACAATTACAAGGAATTAAAGGCCGAATTGCCGGATTATGCTTTTCGTTCTGAAACGGATACCGAAGTACTACTCGCAGGTTTTGCGGCCTGGGGCGTTGAAGTATTCGGAAAACTGAACGGCATTTTCGCTTTTGCCTTATACGACAAGGAGGAAGGCAAAATGTACGCCGTACGCGACCGTTTTGGCATCAAACCGCTGTATTACTCTGCCAACGAATCGTTTTGTATGCTGGCTTCCGAACAACGGTCCATCATACATAGCGGCATGGTTGCCCGCCGTATTTCAAAGGCGGCGATTGCGGACTATCTGTTCGACGGGGCCGTCTGTGGCGAACAACGCTGCTGCGAAAGTATCCTGCAATTGCCCGCCGGGCATTACATGGTAATGGAAAAAGGCAAAGCACCCGACATAGCGCCTTACTGTTTGTTTTTTGAAAACATAAAACCTATTAAAGAAATCAGCCTCGGAGCAGCCCAAAAGCGTGTAAAGGAATTATTGACCCGGGCAGTGGAGCGCCAATTGGTCAGCGATGTGCCATTGGGCGCTTTTTTATCGGGCGGCATCGATTCCAGCGCCATCGTGGCATTGATGTCGGAAGTCAGTACCGAGCGGCCGCTGACGTTTACCGTGGGATTTAAAGAGTCGCGCTTTGACGAAAGTGAATATGCTGCCATGATAGCGAAGAAATTCAACACCCGCCATACGGTGCTGACGCTTGATCCCGATGATTTTTTGCATGAACTGCCCAATGCGCTCGATGCGCTGGATACACCATCTCTGGACGGTGTGAATACCTATGTGGTATCCAAAATGACACACAAGGCCGGGGTAACGGTGGCTTTGTCCGGTCTGGGTGGCGACGAATTATTCGCCGGATATGCGCCGTTCAAGCGGTATTACCATTGGAAAAACCACTTTTTCTGGAAAATACCACCCATGCTGCGACGCATCGCAGGTATGCCGCTGGAATTGCTGGGCAATTCATCCAAAGTGCGGCGTATCGGCGAACTGCTAAACATTCCGGCTTTTGATATTGAACACGTGTACCCGCAATTCCGGGGCATTTTTGATCGCCGGACGGTGCAAAAAATGATGGGACATACGCCGGCGCCCAATCCGATCCACACATTTTTGCATCAGCACCGGGCGGCTATCGGTCAATTGCCTTTGCTTTCCCAATATTCGGTCGCCGAAATGAGCGGCTATACCGCCCACATGCTCTTGAAAGATACCGATCAGATGAGTATGGCCTCCGGACTGGAGGTGCGGGTTCCTTTTTTTGACAATGACCTTGTCGATTATGTGCTGGCGCTGCCCGATCATGTAAAATACCCACACACGCCGAAAGCACTGCTGGTGGCTGCTTTGGGCGATTTATTGCCCTCCGAAATTGTGCATCGCCCAAAAATGGGTTTCACACTTCCCTGGGAGCAATGGTTGCGCGGCGAATTGTATGGTTTTTGCGACGAACGCCTGCAGGCCTTATGTGACCGGGGTTTATTAAATTCGGATTATCTCCAACAGATGTGGCGGCAGTTCAATAAGCACAGCAACCATATTCTGGCCTCACATATCTGGATGTTTGTGGTGCTGGAGCATTGGTTGCATCGGAATATGGACGAGAACAAGAAGTGAGAGGTGAGAAGTGAGAAGTGAGAGGGTGAGAGGCGTCCCGTTTGGCGGCTCGTATGGTTGGGGGTTTGTTTTTCAGGCCTGGAGTCGTGAGTTGTGAGTTTTTTACACAAAATTAATGGAATATAGATATTAGGAATCGGTCAGTACTTTGTTGGTACTGGCCATTTTTTTTAGGTACCGGCAGCCTTGTTTTGGGTGGATGAAACAGCAGGCCGACGGGTGCCGGGTCTTGTGTATTTTTGCGTTTTGTCATGCCGGTGGGGGGGGTATTGGGAGGCAAGGTAGAAAAATCACGGCATCCATTTCAAACGGATAACTACTGCGAATAATGGGTTACGGTGAATCCAAATCGCGGTTATGGCCTCAACCCCCGGGGTTGTATCAGAAGGATCGGCGTTAACAACAGTACAAATTTTTATTTCGTTTTCGCTACCAGAAACTTTCCAGGTTTTAAAACCTGGAAAGTTTAGCACTCGATAAAAA
>JAYSZC010001078.1:0-2527 GCA_043738235.1 Lewinellaceae bacterium
ATCAACCCTTATCAACCTCATCAACCCTTATCTACCTTATCAACCCTTATCAACCTCATCAACCCTTATCAACCTCATCAACCCTTATCAACCTCATCAACCCTTATCAACCTTATCAACCTTTTCACTTAAAATCAAGAACATGATAAGTCGCTCAATAATAAGCCTTCAGGCACTATTGCTTTTTTCCATATTTGCCCTGATCACATCGTCGTGCCTGAAAGAACTCGACCCCCAGCCAGAGTCTGCCTACGCACGACTGGAAATCACCGATGCTCCAATCGACGATCCTAACGTAAGCGGTGTATTTATTACCGTAACCGATGTTAAAGTAGATGGTGTATCGTGGAAAGGTTTTGAAGGAAAAACCACCTTCGACCTGCTTGCCTACCAAAATGGACAAACCAGGCTATTGGGTGAGGGCAATATCGAAGTCGGTACGTACAGCGAAATTGTCCTGATACTCAATACCGAAACGGACGCCCTCGGCAACAGCCCGGGATGTTACGTAAAAGACCAGCAAGGCGATAAAATAAAGATTGACGGCAGCAGCGAGTTGACCCTGAAAGCAAAGGGCAATTTGGTTACCAAAGCCTCCGATACGACGGAAGCGGTGATCGATATGGACCTGCGTAAATGTATTGTCTATCAATCGGGATCCACCACTGAATACGAGTTCGTTACGAATGCCGAACTCCAGACCGCCGTGCGCCTGATGGACAAAGCGAATACGGGAAAAATCGAGGGTAATTGCTCGGACGGCGTGTCCGCCAGCGATAAAATCATCGCCTACGCTTACCTGAAAGGATCATACAACGAGAACGAGAAATTTCCGCAGGGTCCTTCCCAGGTACAGTTTAAAAATGCCGTCACCAGCGCTGTGGTAGCCGACAATGGCGATTTCAGCCTTTCTTTCCTTGAAAGCGGCACGTATGAAGTGTATTTCATTTCTTATCAGGAAGGCGCCGGGGGCAAACTGCTGGTAAAAGGAGCACTCCAGCTCAATCTGCTGGATTCGACGCTCAACTTGCTCCAGTTGAATGTGACCGCCAGGACAACGATCAATCTGGACGTTGTTGTCACAGGGATTATATTTTTCTAATCCTGTGAAAATAGCCTGTTATGAATATTCCGCTATTATCCGGTCTTACTTTTAAAAATATTTGGCGAAGAATATGCGCTCTCGGACGGTTGATGCGCCTGGCCGCCGGCGAATTTATCGGTGATAATGGTTTGAAACTGAGTTCGTCGCTTTCGTACTACACCCTTTTTTCTATGGCGCCAATGCTGCTGATCGTTATTTCGATCGGCAGCATTTTGCTTGGCAAAGAAGCGGCAGAAGGCCACCTCTACAGCCAGTTTGAGGGCTTAATAGGCAAAAATGGAGCTATCCAATTGCAGGAAATGATCAACAATATCCAAATCTCAGGCGACACGCCCTGGGTGACGGTTTTAGGTTTTGTTACTTTTTTTCTTGGCGCAACAGGGGTTTTTATTGAAATCCAGGATTCTGTCAATACCATCTGGTCTATCAAGGTCAAGCCAAAACGGGGCTGGGTGCGTTTCATTCTAACACGCCTGATTTCTTTTTCCATGGTGGTCGGAATCGGTTTTTTATTAATGGTTTCACTGGTTTTGAGCGCGGTGCTGAGCATAATAGACGAATGGATAAACGCTCATATCAGCTCGTTTACCTGGTTGGCTTATATCTTGAGCAATGCGATATCAGTAGGCGCTGTGCTACTGCTTTTCGCAGTGATATTCAAAGTATTGCCTGATGCTGAATTGGGATGGCGCGATGTCATCATTGGAGCACTTTTTACTGCCATATTATTCCTGATCGGTAAATACCTGATCAATCTATATCTCAGTCATTCAAGCACTGTATCGGCATACGGCGCAGCGGGGACAGTGATACTCATTATCCTTTGGGTTTATTATTCTGCGATCATTCTCTATTTCGGAGCAGAGTTCACAAAAGTTTATTCCAATGAATATGGCGGGAAAATCCGCCCCAGCCCATTTGCCGTGTTTGTAGAAAAGAAGGAAATTGCAACCAAGGAGATGACATTGACCACGGACGAAATAAAAGTCTAAATGAAAATACTAGCATTTTTTAAGGCTAAAAAAGGGAAAATTCTCCTGGGTCTGATCATCCTCATCCTGGCGATTCGTATTGCTTTACCCTACATTTTGCTGCATTTCGCCAACAAAACCCTGGCCACAATGAACGGGTATTACGGTCATGTCAACGACATCGACGTAGCGCTTTTCCGGGGCGCATACACGCTGGATAGTTTTTACCTGAATAAATTAGACGATCAATCAGACCGCCAGACCGAGTTTATGAGTGCGCGGGTCGTAGACTTGTCGCTCGAATGGAAAGCACTTTTTAAAGGCAAACTGGTGGGCGAACTGGTGTTCGATCAACCCGCGCTGTGTTTCACCGAAAACCGGGTAGAACTGAAGGATGTGGCGAATGACACGAGCGACTTCCGCGAACTTCTGGAGGACTTTATGCCTATCG
>JAYSZC010001079.1:0-2523 GCA_043738235.1 Lewinellaceae bacterium
CCATCCAGCCTTGCACTTATCGGGCATACCATGAGCCTGTGTCACACTTGTCCGTTAACAATGATCATGATTTTCCGTCCGAGAAAAGAAGAAAAAATATGGCAATTGCACGAAGAAATGTTGAAAAAATATGAAAACCAATATCATGTATTCAACCTGGAGCCGCTTACGGCAGAAGACAGCGCCCTTCTGATGCGCAAACTCATCCATGTAGAGAATTTAGATTCCGAGGTGGAACGAATTGTTTTGGAAAAAGCAGAAGGAAACCCTTTTTTTGTAGAAGAACTCTTGCGTTCACTGCTGGATAATGGTATGTTGTATCTGGAAGGGCAAATGATAAAAGCTTCCGAAACGCTCGATAGCCTGGCCGTACCCGGAACCTTACAAGGCGTCATTGCCTCGCGGATCGATCAATTAACGTATGGTGACAAACTCAACTTGCAAACGGCATCTATTCTGGGCCGGATTTTTAATGAAGATATCCTTTTTTCCCTGCTATCAAAATTGAAACAGGAAAAGGCGCTCTCCGATTCCCTTACCCAATTGGTGGAACGCGAGTTACTACGGCTACGGTTGCAGGAGGAAAGGGAAGCCAACGAATATATTTTTAAACATGCAATAACGCATGATGTGGCGTACAACAGCCTGTTGTACGCCGACCGCAAAATGTTGCATCGACTGGCAGGTGAAACCATTGAAGACCTCTCAGGCCTGGGAAAAGACGACTATGCCGAATCGCTGGCATACCATTTCGAACGAGCCGACCAACAGGAAAAAGCCGTTCACTTTCTGCGTCTGGCTGCCGCTCGCGCTAAAAAACTGCACGCTAATGAAGAAGCCGTTGAACTCTACCGCAGGGCTATCAGGCAAGTGGAAGAATTGCTGCAACGGGACGGCAACGCCATCCAATGGCGCCAGGTATTGAGTGAATTGCTCGAAAACCAGGCAGACATCCTGAAATTGACCGGACAACCGGAAAAAGCAAAAACGGCGTACGACCAGTCTTTAGAACAGTTGGAAATTCCTGACTACATTGGACGGGCACGTATATACCGGAAAACAGGCCTGTGTTTCCAGACCTCCAGTCAATTTCAGATGATACTCAATTACTTCCAACGCGCTCAACAATTGCTGGAACAATATGTCGGCGATAAACCACCCCAGTGGTGGCACGAATGGATAGAGCTGTTGAATGAACGGATGTTCGTCTATTATTGGACGAACAATCCGGATGCAATGCAGGAATTATCCCGGACCCTACAGCCCTCCATAGAGCGGTACGGCAGCCCTATTCAACAAGCCCGATCCTATCAGAACCAGGTGGCACTCAATTTCCGCCTGGAATGCTACCTATTGAGCGATCAGACCGTACATTTATCAAGAAAACTGGTAGAAGCCGCGCAGGATTCCAGGGACTTGCAAATGATGTCGGTCGCTAAATTTTTCCTGGGTTTTTCACTGCTTTGGCACAACGATCTGACTGAAAGCATTTTAGTCCTGGAGGAATCGCTGGCGCTGGCCGAACAGACCGGCGATTTGATTTTCAAAGCCCGCAACCTGACCTATCTGACGGTGGCTCATCGTCGGCAGGGAAATATAGAACGAACGGATTTTTATGTCCGTCTCAGTATGGAAACCGCCCGTAATGCAGGTATGCTCGAGTATGTGGGTACCGCTTATGCTAATCAGGCTTGGTTAGCCTGGAAAAACGGAGACTTCGATGCTGTCGAAACACTTGGAAAACAGGCCATCGATTTTTGGGAAAAAGTGCCGGAAACGCACAGTAGCCTTGTTTTTTTGTGGATAGCTGCCTGGCCGTTAACGGCACTCTATTGGCATTGGGGCAATCTGCCCAAAGCGATCGAACAACTGGAATACATTGTTCAACCGGGCGTCAAACGTATGGAGCCGGAATTAGAACAATGCATCTTGGATACCATCACTCAATTCAAATCCTCCGCCGCTGCTCCAATTCATGGGGCTTTGAAGCAAATATTGGAGATGGGTGAAAAGTATCGGTATCTTTAATCAAAAATATTCAACTTCTTACCTTTAAAAAATGAAACTATGATACTTGTTGTTGGTTCAACCGGCTTGCTTGGCAATGAAATTTGCCGTCAACTCAGTCAAAAAAACATCCCTGTCAAGGCACTGATCCGTTCCAGTTCGGATGCCGGTAAAGTAGATCAACTAAAATCGATGGGATGTGAATTAGTTGAAGGTGATTTAAAAGACCCGGATTCTTTGGCCCGGGCCTGCGAAGGTGTGGAAGTCGTTATTTCTACGGCGTCTTCCACCTTTTCCCGCCAGGAAGGCGATTCCATCCAAACCGTCGACCGGGAAGGCCAACTGAGTTTGGTGGATGCCGCCCAAAAGGCAGGGGTGGCACAATTTATTTTTATTTCTTTCCCGGACTCCGTGGAATACCCGAACCCCTTGAACGAGGCAAAACGGGCCGTGGAACAACGCCTGCAGGACAGCGGCATGAATTATGTCTCCCTGCAAGCCAACTATTTTATGGAA
>JAYSZC010001080.1:0-6291 GCA_043738235.1 Lewinellaceae bacterium
AAAGAGTTTGATCGAAACTAATTCTGCTTAATTACTTAAACACTTTTATTTGCAAAGATAAAAGTAATGTTGAAGGTTTGAAAAGTTGGATGGTTTGAGACGATAGCTCTTGACTTGAGTTACCACCTCAAACCATCAAACCTTCTCAAACCATCAAACCCCAACAATGCTTACTTTTACAATCACTTTTTCACTAACCACACCATATTATGAAACAATTGCCCTTGCTTGCATTGCCACTTTTACTTTTTTTTGCCTGTAAACAGGACAAACCTGCCGCTCCGCCCCGCGAAGTGAAGCAGTATTCTATAGAGGAATTTTACAAAACCAAATCCGTCGGATTGGGTATTTTTTCACCCGATGAACAAAAATTGCTGGTACACAGCAACGAAACGGGCATTTTCAACCTGTTTGAAATTAATATTGCTGACGGCGCCAAAAAAGCGCTAACCACTTCTACCACCGAATCCTGTTTTGCTATTGATTACGTGCCCGGCAGCGGTGAAGTGCTCTATTCCGCAGATAAAGGAGGCAACGAAATCGATCATATTTACCTGCTGAAAGCCGACGGCAGTAGCCAGGACCTGACACCCGCCGCTAAAGAAAAAACCGGTTTTGCCGACTGGTCAAAAGACAAAAAAGCCTTTTACTATACCTCCAACAAACGCGACGAGCGCTTTTTCGATCTCTATCGCATGGAAGTAGGCGCCTGGAAAGCAGCGCTGGTGTATGAAAACAAAGACGGTTACGGGGTAGACGCCGTTTCGCGTTACGGCGATTATGTCGCACTCAGTAAAACAATCACGACGAGTGAAAACCAGTTGTTTTTGTATGACCTGAAAACTAAACAGTTGAAGGAAATTTCCGACCCGGCTCAACCAGGCTCCTACGGCACTTCGGGTTTTAGCGCCGACGGCAAAACCTTCTATTACACCACCGACGTAGGCAAGGAATTCGCCTACTTAGTGCAATACGAACTGGCATCCGCTACACGCAAAACGGCTTACGAAACCAACTGGGATGTCATGTACAGTTACCAGTCTGAAAACGGGAAATACCAGGTCATCGCCATCAATGAAGACGGCAAAAACAAACTGCTCGTCCGTGATGCCGAAGGCAAGGAAGTGGCTTTCCCGGCCATCCCCGACGGCGACGTATCAGCTGTCAATATTTCCGCTTCTGAAAAAATGATGCGCCTGTCCGTGGGCACTTCCAAATCGCCCAACGACCTGTACGTCTACAACTTTGAAACAAAAGAACTCAAACGCCTGACCAACAACCTGAACCCGGACATGAATCCCGAAGACCTCGCGGCAGCCACGGTGGTCCGTTTTAAGTCGTTCGACGGGATGGAAATTCCCGCAATCTATTACAAGCCGCTGACAGCTACCGCCGGCAATAAAACGCCTGCATTAGTGTGGGTACACGGCGGCCCGGGCGGCCAATCACGCGTGGGTTATTCGGCGTTTATCCAGTATTTAGTCAACCACGGCTATGCGGTGCTCATGGTGAACAACCGCGGCAGCAGCGGCTACGGCAAGTCGTTTTACAAAATGGACGACCTGAACCACGGCGAAAAAGACCTCCAGGATTGTATTTACGGCAAAAAATACCTGCAATCGCTCGATTACGTCGACGGTGAAAAAATCGGCATTATCGGCGGCTCCTACGGTGGCTATATGACGATGGCGGCCATGACCTTCGCGCCCGACGAATTCAAAGTGGGCGTGAATATTTTCGGCGTGACCAACTGGCTGCGCACCCTGCATTCCATTCCGCCGTACTGGGAATCGTTCCGCAAAGCCCTGTACGCCGAACTGGGTGACCCCAACACCGCCGACTCGGTGCGCCTGCGGAAAATCTCTCCGTTATTCCACGCCCAGCATGTTAAAAACCCGATCATGGTACTGCAAGGCGCGAATGATCCGCGGGTGCTACAAGTGGAATCGGACGAAATCGTAGCAGCAGTCAAGCAAAACAACGTGCCCGTGGAATACCTGGTGTTCCCGGACGAAGGGCACGGTTTTGTAAAAAAAGAGAATGAGAAAAAGGGATATGGAGATGTGCTGGTTTTCCTGGATAAGTATTTGAAAAAGGCGCCGGAGGTGAAGCAGTGAGCGATGGCATTAGCTATTGAACATTGGTCATTGTACTTTGCGCATTATGTAAATTATTGATTTTTAATGCGAATAATGGGTTACCACGCATCCAAATCGCCAAGAATTAGTTGAATTTGCCCCTAACCCGGGTGTCATTCCGACGATAGGAGGAATGGCCCAGTGTGAAATGAGTGTTTCCTTTTCGCTCCCGGCCAGATTCCTCCTATCGTCGGAATGAACACCCGGGTTAGGGGCAAATTCAACTAATTCTTGGCAATTTGGATGTGTGGTATCCTCTATCTCCACATAATTTTCCCGGAAGCCAGCGTTTCATTCACTGCTCGAATGTGGAAGAAATAAACCCCTGCTGGCGAGCGGATGAAATCCGCGATCCGCAAAAATTCAGTCAACGCTACGTTGAGAAAATCCGCGTCACTCCGCCGTATTCGTGTTATCCGCGCGACCATTGTTCCTACGAGGGTGAAATTTGCGGGACGTGAAAAAAATCAAAACGCCTCCCCGAAAGTCAGGTAAAACCCGCTCGAGCGATATCCCCAGCCATAATCGGCCCGGATATTGATTTTCTGCGCTTTGTCTATCAAAAATCGAAGCCCGCCGCCGAAGTTATACCGCGTATGGCGCAACGCGAGCGCCTCGAAAGACTCGCCCACCATACCTAAACCGCCAAAGCCGACCGCTCCTAAGCGCCAAAAAAGTGGCGTGCGGTATTCTGCCTGCACCATCATCAAGTGTTTATCGCGGTATTTTCCCTCAAAATAGCCGCGCATACGCCGGGTGCCGCCGATCACGGGCATCTGGTGAAACGGCACATCTCCGAAGGAAAAAACGGCAACCGTATTGAGCGCCAAAACACCTTGCCTGCCCAGCGGCAGATACCGCGCGGCATCTGCCGAATAACGTTGATAATGAAACTGGCTGCCGGTACCACGCCCTTCCGCATACACGCTCGCATCGATCAACCAGCCTTTTGACGGGGAAAAAAGATTGTTGCGGGTGTCATAATTGATTCCTGCGCCCAACCCTGAAATCCTGCCGCCGTTCGAACCGCTCAGCTGGTTCATCGCCAGAATGCCGTCGGATTCTTTTCGGGTGAACCGGAAATTGTCGTACGCATAGCGCAGTCCGGCGTACAGCCCCGGCGCTACTTTCCGGCTTAAATTCAGGCGGATACGTGGAAACGTAGCGTCGTATTTTTCGATATAATCAGGCGGTAGTCCGTTCCCGGTGCCGAAAAAGTTGAATACGTATCGGTAGTAACCGACCTCGCCACCAATCCACCAGCGTTGGTTTTGCGGGAATAACTGGAACGGAACATAGATCAGCAACTGGTTCAACTGTGTGTACACTACGCCGAGGGTTGCGCTCGAACGCCGCGCGCCGAGGCTGTCTTTCGGAAAATTGAAGGTCGTCAAACCGCCCACTCCGCCGCCCCATTTGGTGTCCGGCGTGTAAAACAGCACCGGCAACCCGATTACTTTGAAGCGGTTGGGGCTTTTGGGAGCTTTTTCCTGGGCCGACAACACGCTCATAACAAAAAGAAAAAAAGGCAGGAGCGGGATGAATCGTATTGGAAGCATGGCTTAATTGGAAAAGTAGTTATCCGTTATTAGTTATTGGTTATCAGTGTCTACCAGGGATGAAGTATGAGGGATGTCGCACAAAGAGGCAACAAGAGAGACACTTCTGTGATAATAATGTTCGGGAAAAAATTCGCGTCATCCGTCCAATCGCGTTGCCATTATTCCTACGGGTACAGGCGGATGAAATCCGCCATCCGCATAAAATTCGCTCAACTCTACAAGGGAAAATCCGTGTAAATCCGCCGCATCCGCGTCATCCGCGCGACCATTATTCCTACGTGGGGGAAAATCCGTGTCCAATCCCTCCAATCCGTGTGCCACCCCTCTACGAGAGAAAAATTCGTGTCTTATCTCTTTAATCCGTGTACCATCACTCTACGTCGGGAAAATTCGTCCAATCCCTCCCATCCGCGTGCCATCCCTCTACGAGAGAAAAAATCCATCCCAACAAAAAATGAAATTTAGACTTGCCTAAAAATAAAATTAACCTATCTTTGTTCTGAAATTTGACGATATTAAAAAACTGCGATCCAAGTTCGTTTCGATGAAAAGAATATTCCTCCTCTTGCTGCTGATAAAGCCAATCATTTCCTTCGCTCAAACTAACCATACAGTCCGCGGGCGCGTGCTCGATGCCATCACCCGCGAACCGCTCATGGCTGCTACCGTTGCCATACAGGGGCTGAGTGGCGGTGCATACACCGATTCGCTGGGACAATTCCAGTTTACCCTGACATCCGGGACGCAACGCGTTCCCGTTACGATTCGGTATATCGGCTACAATACCTGGGCGGGCCAACTCAACCATGCGTCGCAGGACCAAACCATCCTGCTCGAACCGGCAGAAAATGCGCTCGGTACCGTGGTTATTTCAGCCACGATGAAAGAAGTCAGTAAAGATGCCTCGCCGATTCCCGTAGAGATTTATACGCCCCGTTTTTTTCAAAAAAACGCCACACCCAGCATTTTTGAAGCGCTCATGGTGGTGAACGGTGTGCGCCCGCAACTCAATTGCAATATTTGCAGCACCGGCGACATCCATATCAACGGCATGGAAGGGCCGTACACGATGGTCACAATTGACGGAATGCCCATCGTCAGCGGATTATCCACGGTGTACGGACTAAGCGGTATCCCCAACGGATTAGTGGAGCGCATCGAAGTGGTAAAAGGCCCTGCAAGCACCCTGTACGGCTCGGAAGCCGTCGGCGGCATGGTGAATATCATCACCAAAAGCGCCCTGACCGCTCCGCGTTTTTTTGTAGACGTTTTCAGTACCAATATCGGGGAAATTAATGCCGACGGCGCTGTGGCGGGCCATATAGGCAAGGTGCATACTTTGCTGGGAATCAATTATTTCAAATTCAATAACCGCATCGACATCAACGGCGACAACTTCACGGACGTGACGCTGCAGGACCGTGTTTCGGTGTTCAACAAATGGAATTTTGAACAAAAAAAGGATCGCGTAGCTTCCTTCGCCTGGCGCTACGTGTACGAAGACCGCTTTGGCGGCGAACTGCAATGGGAACCCGAATGGCGCGGCACGGACAGTATTTACGGAGAAAGCATTTATACCAACCGCATCGAATTTCTTGGCAAATACCAACTGCCCGCCCCGCGCCGCCGCGTCATGCTAGACGCTTCCTGGAACCTGCACCACCAGAATTCGGTGTACGGTACTACTTTTTACCTTGCCAAACAACAGGTTGCCTTTGCCCAACTGACCACCGACCTGCCTTTCGGCAAACGCCACGACGCCCTGCTCGGCGCGGCCCTGCGCTACACGCAATACGATGACAACACACCCGCCACCGCCACACCCGACGGTGTAGCCAATTTGCCCTCCAATGTCTGGCTGCCGGGCATATTTCTGCAGGATGAAATCAAAATCAGCGCTCGTAACCTGCTGCTGCTCGGCCTGCGCTACGACTACAACTCGGCACACGGCAACATCCTCACGCCGCGTGTGAGTTGGAAATGGGCAAAAAATGCACAAAATATCCTGCGGCTCACAGCGGGTTCCGGTTACCGCGTCGCCAATATTTTTACGGAAGACCACGCAGCGCTCACCGGCGCCCGGGAAGTGGTGATTGCGGAAAACCTGCTGCCTGAACGCTCCTGGAACGGCAACCTGAACTACGTCTGCAAGTTTTTTCCCCGCCGCGCCGGATTTATAGGGCTGGACGCCTCGCTGTTTTACACCTATTTCAGCAACCAGATTGTGCCCGATTTCGCCACCGATCCAAACAAAATCATATACGACAACCTCGACGGTCACGCGGTATCTTCAGGCATTTCCCTCAACCTGGATTTTAACTTCCTCAACGGACTCAAAATCATCGCCGGCGCCACGGCCATGGAGGTATATCGCATGGAAAACGGCGTCCGGCTGCCGCAACTCTTCGCGCCGCCGCTTTCCGGCACCTGGACGATCTCTTACCCGCTGCCCAAATGGCGCTTATCGCTCGATTATACGGGCCAGTTGAACAGCCCGATGCACCTGCCCGTGGTACCCAACGACCCGCGCCCGGAGCAATCGCCCTGGTTTTCGATCCATAATTTGCAACTGACCTGGAAGCCCTGGAAGT
>JAYSZC010001081.1:0-2518 GCA_043738235.1 Lewinellaceae bacterium
GACCTCTACTCGCAATACAACGGATGTGGGAAATTCCTTCTATCCGACCCTGCCATTTTCCTACGTGCGCCGCTCGACGGATTATTCGCGCAGCGTGGCGGCGGTGTTTTCGCTATCGCCCGATGAAAAAATCTTCGGCTGCGGCGAGTCATTTACCAAACTGAATAAATACGGGCAAAAAGTGGTGCTGTGGACGGATGACGCCAACGGCGTGGAAAACACCGAGATGTACAAACCTATTCCGTTTTTTATGAGCAGCCGTGGTTACGGCATGTTTATGCACACGTCAACGCCGATTACCTGCGATTTCGGGGCCACGTTCGGCGCCAGCAATGCGCTCATGATCGGCGACGATGCGCTCGATCTGTTTGTATTTCTCGGCGACCCGAAAGACATCCTGGACGAGTACACCAACCTGACTGGAAAACCGCCTATGCCACCGCTGTGGTCTTTCGGCCTGTGGATGAGCCGCATTACCTATTTTTCGGAAGCAGACGGAAGGCGGGTGGCTGCTTTACTGCGCAAAAATCGCATTCCTTCCGATGTGATTCACTTCGATACCGGCTGGTTTGAAACGGACTGGCGCTGCAATTACGAATTTGCTCCTTCGCGTTTCGACGATCCCGCTGGTATGATCCGCGATCTCAAAACGCAGGGATTCCGCACCTGCCTGTGGCAATTGCCTTATTTCGTGCCCAAAAACACGTTGTTTAATGACATTGTGAGTAAGGGCCTGGCCGTGAAAGACGCGCGCGGCAATTTGCCGTATGAAGATGCGGTGCTGGATTTTTCCAATCCCAATACCGTTCGTTGGTACCAGGATAAAATTGCCGGTCTCCTGAAACTCGGCGTGGCGGTTATTAAAGTCGATTTTGGCGAAGCCGCTCCGCCCACCGGATTGTACGCATCGGGCCGCACCGGTTTTTATGAACACAACCTGTACCCGCTGCGCTACAACAAAACGGTGGCGGATATTACCAAACAAACCACCGGCGAAACCATTATCTGGGCGCGCAGCGCCTGGGCCGGCAGTCAGCGCTACCCGCTGCACTGGGGCGGCGACGCGGAAACAACGGACATGGGCATGGAGGCGCAGTTGCGCGGCGGGTTGTCGCTGGGCTTGTCCGGGTTCTCATTCTGGAGCCACGACGTGGGTGGTTTTGTGAAAGAAACGCCCGCCGAATTGTACAAACGCTGGCTGGGTATGGGCATCCTGACCTCGCACACGCGTTGCCACGGTCAGGCGCCGAAAGAACCCTGGGAATTCGGTGAAGGTTTTCAGGATACTTTCCGTACTGCCATCGAATTGAAATACCGGCTGATGCCCTACATCTATGCGCAGTCAAAATACAGCACGGAAAAAGGATTGCCCATGCTCCGAGCCTTGTTTGTAGAATACCCGGACGATCCCGGCTCCTGGCTGATAGACAACGAGTACCTCTTCGGTTCGGATATCCTCGTGGCGCCGCTGTTTGAGACAGGCGTATACAGCCGCAACGTGTACCTACCGCCGGGGCAATGGATTGACTATCAAAGTAATAAAGTATATTCCGCCGGCTGGCACCACATAGAGGCCGGCGCGGTTCCAGTGGTCATGCTGGTGCGCGATGGCGCGGTGATCCCGCAGATCGGACTGGCACAATCTACCGACGAAATGGACTGGTCGAAATTAGAATTGGTGGTGTTTTCAGCGAATGGAACAGCGGCAAGCGGTAAAATTTGTCTGCCGGACGATCAGCGTCTTTATGATCTCTCTTTGGTTAAAAAAGGTAAGGTATTTGGGTTGACTCAAGATCCGCTGGGTGGGAAGGTGAAGTGGACGGTGCGGAGCCAAACTGTAAAATTTTGATAGGTAGCAGTATATTAGCGGCGCTGGGGGCGGTTATTGGGTATACTTTTGCCATATTCTGTTGATTTTGTAATCTACAATTTCTCCTCACCTTTTTCCTTTTTTCAAAGCTAATGGTTTCTTGCCTGGGGCTGTCGAATCAAACTCAACTTTTTCATTTTCCAAAAACGCCTGCAACGTAGCTTCATCAGGCAAATAAAGTTTGTATTGGCTCACAAAAATGCGTTCATCCAAACCGCCAAGGGCATATCGGACAGTCGTTTCGTTTTTGCCATTGCAAAGCAGTATGCCTATGGGTGGGTTGTCGCCAAGTTGTTGCTCGTTATCCCTGAAATAATTGATATATCCATTCATCTGTCCGGCATCACTCAATTGAAACGAGCCCGTTTTAAGATCAATCAAAACGTGGCATTTGAGCAAACGATGATAAAAAACGAGATCGATTTTATGCCATTCCGTACCAATGAGGATGCGTTTTTGGCGCGATTCGAAGCAAAAGCCACGCCCTAGTTCGAGCAGAAATTGTTGCAAATGATCGATTAGGGCTTGTTCCAACGCGCTTTCCTCCATAATTTTATGGATTGGCAAGCCCAAAAATTCAAAAACATACGGAGACTTGATGAAATCTTCGGCATTGAGTACAGCAGCCTTTTGGTGCACCCGCTCTAA
>JAYSZC010001082.1:0-6274 GCA_043738235.1 Lewinellaceae bacterium
TTATTGGTTATCAGTGTTGATAATCAAGCATTTATGTAGTTATCAGTTATTAGTTATTGGTTATCAGTGTTGATAATCAAGCATTTGCAATGAACTTAATCAAAACTGATTTTGTACATCTACTAAAGATGTTGCTGGGGTAAATATGGACGCTGAAACAATAAGCAGGGAAATAAGTTGAACGGTGAAAAAAAGTGAGAGGGTGAGAAATGTGAGAGAGCATACATTTTGGTCTGATTTTGGGAGGGGGTATGAGTTACCACCCATATTACTGGACATTTTATTCTATAGCGCTCAGACCTATAAGGTTTTTGAAACCACGAAAATGTCCAGTAGTGTGGTTATCACCTCAAACCTTTTCAAACCATCAAACGCTACTTCACGACCAATTAGTTAGGTGTGCAAAATCAGTTTTGATTAAATTCTTTGCAAGTGCTTGATTATCAACACTGATAACCAATAACTAATAACCGATAACTACTTAATAATGAGATACCTACCCATCCTGCTTTCCGGCGTAATACTTTTTTTAAACACTGCCTGCCAAAAAAAAATAAGCGACGCCCTGGCAACGAAAGCGGCGCCGCACGACTTGTTTTTGATACAACGTTCGTTTCCCGATCGCGATTTTGACTGGCAAGGCTGGCAAAAAGCCATGCGTCGCGCCCGGCAAACCGATGCGGTACAGGAACGGGACAACAGCTGCTCCGGTACCCTGGCAGACTGGACGCTGCAAGGCCCCGCCAACATCGCAGGCCGCGTCAACAGTTTAGCTATCCATCCCGAACAGGAACAGACGCTTTTGGCGGGTTTCTCCGGCGGCGGCATTTTTAAAACAAACGATGCGGGCCTCCATTGGCATCCCGTATTCGACGAACACCCCGAACTGTCCATCAGCGACATCACGTTTGACCCTTCCAATCCAAATATCGTTTATGCCGGCACCGGCGATGCCAATATGCCCGCCTACGTTTTTAATGGAGAAGGTATCTATAAAAGTACCGACGCCGGCGAAACCTGGCACTACTTAGGCCTGCAGCAGGCCGGTATTATCTCCAAAATAATCGTACACCCGGCCCAGCCACAGGTGCTTTACGCCGCTACAATGGGCAATCCGTATGTGCGAACCGATGAACGCGGCGTATACAAAAGTACAGACGGCGGTCAAAACTGGCAAAAAGTGCTTTTTATCAGCAACCAGGCCGGCGCCTCCGACCTCAAAATGGATCCTGCCAATCCGCAGATACTGTATGCTTCCTTCTGGGATCGTATACGCAACAATTCAGAGTCCGTTATTTTCGGCGACCATGCGCGCGTGTACAAAACAACAGACGGCGGCGCCAACTGGACTTTGCTGACAAATGGTTTGCCTATTGGAAAAATGGGGCGAACCGGCCTGGTCATCTCTGCGCAAAATCCGCAGAAATTATATGCACTGTATACCGATACCCTTTCCAAAGTAGGAGGCATTTATCTGACTACCAATGGCGGCGATACCTGGAATTCTATCAGTATCAACGGATTAGGGAATGCTTATGCCAATTTCGGATGGTACTTCGGGAAAATTTTGCTGCACCCCGACAACGACGATGAATTGTACCTGCCCGCAGTACAACTCTGGAGAAAAACAGCCGCTTCCGACGGTTGGGTGACGGTCGGCGCCGGCCATGCCGATGTCCACGACCTGGTTTTTACCGGTTCAGGCAAACGTTACGCGGGTAATGACGGCGGCGTGTATTACCAGAATCCCGGCAGCAATGTCTGGACGCGTTGCAATAACCTGCCACTCACCCAGTTTTACCGCACTAATTTTAACCCGCACCAGCCGGATACGTACTATGGAGGATCACAGGACAACGGAACCAGCAAGGGAAATGCACAGGGTATTAATAACTGGCAGGGTATCTTCGGAGGTGATGGCTTCCGGTCTGCTTTTCACCCCGAAAATGCGCAGATTTTTTGGGTGGAAACTCAAAACGGCGCCATCCACAAAACCGTTGACGGAGGCAGCAACTGGCAGGTTGGCCAGGCCTGTCTCGGTGCGGGCGACCGCTGTAATTGGGACACGCCTTATTTCCTGAGTCGCCACAATCCGGACAGGTTATACGCCGGCACCTACCGGGTTCACCAGAACGACTTCGATTCCTGGTCGCCGGCTTCTCCCGACCTGACGGACGGCAATATCTACGGCGCGGCTTTTCATACCATTTCCTGCGTGGAAGAATCGCTCCTGGTTCCCGAAAAATTGTTTGCCGGCACCAGCGATGCCAATGTCTGGCGGCGCGAACCGGCCGCTTCCTGGACGAATATCAGCAACGGATTGCCCAACCGTTATGTCACTTCCGTACAAGGCTCCCCTACCCTGCCGCAGCGCATTTTTGTGACCCAGTCCGGTTTCCGCGACAACGAATACATTCCGCATATCCACCGCTCGGATAACAATGGGCAAACCTGGATCGATATTACCGGCGACCTTCCCCAAATGCCGGTCAACGACCTGTTTATCCGGCCCGGACACGCCGATTCGATGTTGTTTGCCGCCACCGATGCAGGGGTTTACTTCAGCCGAAATGGGGGTGTTTCCTGGAACAGACTGGGACAAAACATTCCTTTTATCCCCGTATTCGATCTGGAAGAAAATCCGGTGCGCCGGCAACTCATTGCCGCAACCTATGCCCGCGGCTTGTGGACTTTTCCGCTCGATTCCGTTTTAATACCCGGCCCGGGAACTGAAATCGACCTCGCGGGCAATATGGGCGCCATCGGCAGCATTTCGCTGTCGGGTTCCGGCCAGACCATCAGCGCCGGGCCGGACGGCTCTTTCAGTTTTGATGCGCAGCCGGGCTGCCAGGACTACGCGCTTACGCCCTATCGCAACGACAATCCTGTAAATGGCGTGACCACTTTTGACCTGGTGCTGATTTCCAAACATATCCTCGACCTCGAACCGCTCAATTCGCCGTATAAACGTATTGCCGCCGACGCCAACCGCTCGGGAGCAATTACAACATTCGATATTGTGCAGTTGCGCAAACTGATACTCGGTATCGACTCGGCATTTACCGGCAATACCTCCTGGCGTTTTGTGCCGGAAAATTTCATCTTTCCCAATCCACTCGATCCCTTTGCATCGGCTTTCCCGGAAAGCCTGAGTGTGAGCGTCGACAACAGTTCCCTCACCGGTCTCAATTTTGTCGCCATCAAAACGGGTGACGTCAACCAGACGGCGTCTCCGACATTTACCAGTCCGCTGGAACAACGCAGCAGGCCATTACCCATTTTACTGACAGATCAAACACTGGAGTCCGGCGTACCTGTTGTGGCCGGATGGAGCGCCGACCTGCAATCCTTAACTGCCCTTCAATTTTCCATTCGTTTCGACCCGGAAAAATTGATTTTTGAAAAAATTGAACCCCGCATCGAGGGCCTTTCGCTGGAAAATTTCGGCACGGATAAGGTGGAACAGGGGCTGCTCTCGGTCAGTTTTGAAACAACGGGCAGCTGGGCGGCTACAGGTATGCGCGCGCTTTTCGATCTTCATTTCACTGCCAGAAACAGCGGAACGCTGGCTGCCAATATACAAATAAGCGACTGGCCTACACCTGCGCTGGCATATCGCCCCGATGGCGCTGCCCTGCGTCCGGTGTTGTTGCAAAAACCCGAAAAAGGTCTTGCTTTTGCCTCCCCGAATCCGTTTGGGCGTTCGGGCTGCCTACTGTATTACCCGGAAATGAAAAACAGCGCGCTTGAATTGCAAATTCTTGATTATCGGGGGAAAATAATTTTTCAGCAAAGTCTTCCAGGCAGCGCGCCACTGTTTTTAGAAGCCGGAATTTTCCCCTCGCCGGGAACCTGGTTGTACCGGATTCGCGACCGGCAAAGCGGAAAAGAAATAAGCGCCGGAAGGTTCATTTTCATTGGTAATTGAACATTGGTAATTGGACATTGAACATTTGGCCGTTGTTGGCGTCCAAACGCATCCCCCATTCCTCACCCCTCATCCCTCTTTCATCCCCCCTGTGCCAGGTGTGCGTGGCGCACTTCTTCCAGGTTTTTGCAACCCGCCAGACCCATCGTCAGTTCAAAATCGGCCATCCAGTTATCGAGCAACTCGGTTACGCCCGCTCTACCGGCAATCGTCAGCGCATAGCAATATGGTCGACCGATACCAACGGCTGTTGCGCCTAAGGCCAGCGCTTTAAAGGCATCCGCGCCGCCACGCACACCGCTGTCGAACAAAATCGGCGCTCTTTCCCGAACGGCTTCGGCAATAGAGGGCAAGGCGGCAATGGTGCTGGCCGAACCATCTACCTGCCGCCCCCCGTGGTTGGATACATAAATGCCATCCACACCGTAGTCCAGCGCTTTACGGGCATCGTCGGGGTGCATAATTCCTTTCAGAATAATCGGCAGGCGGGTATGTTCCCGTAAAAACGGCAGATCGGCCCAGGTAATATTAGGTCGCGAATAGATACTGGTAAAAGTGCGCACGGCTTTAATGGCCCGGCCGCTGCGGATATTTTGCAAAAAACCACCCGGATAATGCCGCGCAGCAGCAATAAGGGTGTTGATAGCGCTGAAAGTCACTTTGGGGCGCACGGCAGCCCCTTCCTCATATTCGTCGACCAGGCGCTGAAAAACAGGGTCGGAGGTATACTGTGCGATACCCATCCCTTTCAGAAAAGGCAAAGACCCGAGATCGAGATCGCGGACGCGCCAACCCAGCATCGTCGTATCCAAAGTGACCACAAGCGCTGAACAACCGCTGGCTTCCGCCCGTTGTAAAAAACTGATTACCAGATCATTGGAACGGCTCCAGTACAATTGAAACAGGCGGGGCGAGTCGCCCATGGCGGCTGCGCAGCGCTCCATGGGTACGGAAGCCTGATTGGAGAAAATGTATGGAATGCCTCTTTCGGCAGCCCCGGCCGCTACGGCCTCATCTGCCTCCCGGTGGGCCATTTCGAGTACTCCGACAGGGGCCAGAAAAAACGGGGAAGGAATGGTTTTTCCAAAAAAATCAGTCGAAAGGTCGCGTATTTCAACATTGCGCAACATCCGGGGCACAATTCGCCAGCGGTCAAAATCACTCCGGTTGGCAGACAAAGTACTTTCAAGTCCTGCGCCTCCCGATATGTAAGCCCAGGCAGCCAGACTCAGTTTTTCTTTTGCTTTTTGTTCCAGCAATGCCGGGTCAAAAGGGATTAATTGACAGATACCTGCAGCCCCGGATACATAAACGGAACGCTGTCGTTCAAGCGCATTTGTTTTTTTCATCGTAAAATGTTTACTTTGAGTTGATTTTCAATGGTTTTAAGAATTACTTTGCCCTTTAAAACGAAAGAACCACCTATTGACGTTTGTGGTTTACAGTGACAATTCAAAACAATCTAAAATTCAAAAGCCATGCGCCGAGCCTTCTATCTCATCTCCAGTGTATTACTTGTTTGCTTCAGTTGGTTGCTTTTTAATGCGTTTATTCCCGATCAGTCCGAAGAGTTTGGAAAAGCGAATTATTATGCAGATTCGTTACATGGCCGCAAAACTTCCAGTGGCGAAAAGTACGACAAAAATGAGCTCACCTGTGCCCATAAAAGCCTGCCATTTGGCGCCAAGGTAAAGGTGACCCGTTTGGACAATAAAAAATCCGTCATCGTTCGGGTCAATGACCGCGGGCCGTTCAAAGAAGGATATGTCATCGAACTTTCCCGGCGGGCGGCAGAAGTGGTCGACCTGGTGCGCGATGGCAGTGCCAGTGTCCGTATAGAAGTAGTACCCAATGTGGAATCAAAAACAATCAGTACGGCAAGTGCATCGAGCAGCAAACTCAGCATGGTCAGACCAGCTCAATACAGCACCATTTCTCCACAATCATCTGCCGGCAGCGCATCCTCCGGAAATGCCAAAAACACGGAACTGTACAAGGTGGATTTGAAAAAATCGGCCAAAGCAGGCTACGGCGTACAATTGAGTACCCTGTACGACGCCGATAATGTATTGCCGATTGTTACCAAACTACAACAACAAT
The DNA here is from genome assembly GCA_043738235.1 of Lewinellaceae bacterium. GTDB lineage: Bacteria > Bacteroidota > Bacteroidia > Chitinophagales > Saprospiraceae > M3007. The sequence goes on from JAYSZC010001082.1 coordinate 6,029, forward strand.
GGCCCGAAAAAGTATTAGTGAGTATTGAACGCGATGTCGCAAACGACCTGGCCGCATACCGAGTAATGGTAGGTCCGTTCGCAGACGAAAAAACGGCCAATGCACAGCAAAAACTGGCAGCCAAAAGAGGTTACAAGCAAAGTTTTGTGGTGGATCTCTCGGAGATATAAGAGAGGTGAGACGTGAGAGGTGAGACGTGAGACGTGAGAAAGATTAACATAGGGTCTGAATTTTCAAAAACTTGTT
>JAYSZC010001083.1:0-2516 GCA_043738235.1 Lewinellaceae bacterium
CTCAACTTTACTCCTTTGCTGCCTCCTTTTGGCGCTTACCGGCCATGCGCAGGTTTTCATGCGCCCGTTTGACAACGCTGCCGTGATGGCAATGGGCGGGGCTGGTATTGCCTTGCCTGGACTTTCTGCGGGTCTGAACAACGACGCTCAGGCCGGTATGCTGACATCATCCGGTTCGCCCGGTGTTTGGGCGGGATCTGCCATTCCTTATGGGCTTTCAGGCTGGCAAACGGCTCATATTCAGGCCGTTATCGGTCTGAGTAAAGGCAGCGGCATGGGCCTGGATATATTGCACTCCGCTACGTCCGCTTATGCCGAACAACGTTTTCGCTTGGCCTACGGGCGGCAGTTGGGTGAAAAAATATTCCTCGGCGGCTCTGCGGATGTGCTGCGGGTATCGGCCCAGGAATACGGTTCCGTGACGGCTGCAACTTTTAGTGTGAGTATGCTCGCGCAGGCTTTGCCTAAAGTATGGCTGGGCGCGAAATTGCAAAACCCGTTTCAGCAGAAAATCGGCGATGACATACCTGTTTCACTTTTCCGGGTCGGCGGCGTCTGGAAACCTTCTGATCTGTTTTTATTCACTTTTGAAACGGAAAAAGACCTCGAACGCCCGGCGCAAATAAAGGCAGGTTTTGAATATCGTCCCCTTAGCCTGCTGGCCGTACGAGCTGGTATGCGCACCGGAACCGTGGCCCGTGCGGGATTCGGAGCCGGTTTGCGACTTAAAAATGGCCTTGCCCTGGATCTCGGTTCGGAATGGCACCCGAGTCTGGGGATTACACCGGCAGCGATGATATCCTGGCGGAAGGAATAATTGATAAAAAATGAATTAAAGGATATGAAAAATATAAGCGTCATCGGTGGCGGCACCATGGGCAACGGCATTGCCCACGTCTTTGCACAATACGGATACAACGTCGTACTGGTGGATGTGGCAGCGGCAGCGCTCGATAAAGCCATGACGACCATTGTCGCCAACCTCGACCGGCAAATCAAAAAAGGACTGCTCACGGAAGAGCAGAAATCTGCTACGCTGAATCGCCTGCATAAACAAACCAATCTGCAGGAAGGGGTGTCGCAAGCTAAGCTCGTGGTGGAAGCCGCCACGGAAAATACGGAACTGAAACTGAAGATTTTCAGGGACATGGATCAGTTTGCCCCCGCTGCGGCTATTCTGGCGACCAATACATCCAGTATCAGCATAACCAAAATTGCTGCGGTGACCCGACGCCCGGAACAGGTGATAGGGATGCACTTTATGAATCCGGTGCCGGTGATGAAATTAGTCGAGGTCATTCGCGGTTACGCCACTTCCGATGCAGTTTGTGAATCTATCATGGATATCTCCCGGCAATTGGACAAAGTGCCCGTGGAAGTCAACGACTATCCCGGGTTTGTGGCCAACCGCATTCTGATACCCATGATTAACGAGGCGATTTATACACTCTATGAAGGCGTCAGCGGCGTAGCGGAAATAGATACCGTGATGAAACTCGGCATGGCGCACCCGATGGGGCCTTTGCAGTTGGCCGATTTTATCGGACTGGATGTGTGTTTATCTATTTTACGGGTGTTGCAGGACGGATTTGGTCAGCCCAAATACGCGCCCTGCCCTTTATTGGTGAACATGGTAACAGCCGGCAAACTCGGCGCAAAAAGCGGGGAGGGTTTTTATACCTACTCCCCCGGCTCCAAAGAATTAGTTGTTGCCAAGAACTTTTCATAACGGCCTCTCACTTCTCACTTCCCGCCTCTCACTTCTTTAAATTCGCCAGACTTTCCTCCAGAATAGCGATGCGGGTTTGTGCATCTGCTAGTTTTTTCCGTTCATTTTCAATGACTTGTGTCGGGGCGCCGTTGACGAAACGCTCATTGGACAATTTTACCAGTACTGATTGGGCAAAACCTTGCTGGTATGCCAGTTCGGTGGCGGTTTTCTGGATTTCAGCCTCCACGTCGATTTCCTGGCTCAATACCACATAGTATTTTTCCGTACCGGAAATAAAAGATTTGGCATTGTCCGGCTCTGTTTCCGAAAAAGTCAGAGCACTCAGATTGGCCAATTTGACAACCATTTCCAGCAGGCCGCTTCTGGCAAACAGTGCTTCTAATACAGGCCCTGATTGACCTATTACGACGAGGGGATCCCGGGGTTTTATCTGGTTCTGGTTGCGGATTTCCCGGATTTTCCCGATGACATCCTTGGCTGTTTCTACCTGCACGATCAGCGCCTGGTCGGCAGTGGATGCCTGGGGATAAGATTGTATGCAACAATCATCGCTATCGGCCCGCGAGCGGAGCTGGTGCCAGATTTCTTCGGTAATAAATGGCATAAACGGATGCAAGGCCACCATCATTTGTGAGAAAATATCAAGTGTGGCCTCGTATGTTGCGCGGTCGATCGGCTGTTCGTAACCAGGTTTGATCATTTCTAAAAACCAGGAGCAGAAGTCATCCCAGATAAAACTGTACAGGCTCAACAGCGCTTCACTCAGTCGAAATTGTTTAAAATC
>JAYSZC010001084.1:0-6268 GCA_043738235.1 Lewinellaceae bacterium
AAATACTTCGACGGTTAACTTCTGGGCCTTGCGCGACGAAATGGTGGAAACGCCTTTTTTGCTGCCTTCTCAATATGATTTCAACTACCAGACCGAAAACAATATCGCGCTGGAAGATTTTAACCTGCATGTGCCGCAAGGCACCCTGTACGAGTCGCTTCGGTTTCAATTTAAAACTTCGCCGAGCGACGACGCCGGGCAATATTCGCCCATGTATCACCTGCACGATACGCGGACGCCTTTGCATAAATACGTCGAAATTGGTTTGAAACCGCACAATTTGCCCGAAGAATTGCGCTCGAAAGCAGTTGTTGCATCCTGCGGAGAAGGCCGGCCCGATAACTGCGGCGGCGAATGGAGCGGCGGCATGTTGAAAACCCGTGTGCGGAATTTCGGCGATTACTGTATCATGGCAGATACCGATCCGCCCCGGATTATTCCGGTTGTATTTGACGATGATATGCGCAAAAAAAGCAGCATTGCCTTCCGTATCCGCGACAATTTTGCCATCAGCGGACGCGCCGACAAAATGAGTTTCCGCGGCACGGTGGACGGACAATGGGTGTTGTTTGAATACGACCAGAAACGCGAACGCCTCAGCCATACCTTCGACGGGCGTATCGGCCCCGGCAAACACAAACTGCGGCTGGTGGTGAAAGACGACCGGAACAATGAAGCGTTTTTTGAAGGGACATTTTTGAAGTGAGGTTTCCTTACCTTTGCGCCCCTTATGCTACTCAATCGAAAATCACCTCCTGCTATACTGGAAGTGCAAAACCTGTTTTTGCCACGTCCGCAAGTGCTGCACCTGGACAATGGTATTCCGGTGTACGTGCTCGATTTTCCGGGGCAGGAAATTGTAAAAATAGAAGCGGTGTTTCGGGCCGGCCGGCCGGAAGAGGCCAAGCGCCTGGCGTCGAGGGCTACCGCCAAATTGCTGCGGGAAGGTACCCTTACCCGTACGGCTGCCGATATTGCCGAACATTTCGATTATTACGGCGGCTCACTGAATGTGCCTACCAACCTGGATACCACCAATGTTTTATTGTTTTCCCTGAAAAAATACGTGCACGAACTCATTCCCGTTTTTGCGGAAGTGCTCCAGCAACCGACCTTCCCGGAGTCGGAACTGGAAACGTTCCGGCGCACGAGTTTACAGGAACTTTTGGTGGACCTTGAAAAGGTGGAAGTGCAGGCTTATCGTAAAATTACGGAGCTGATTTTTGGAGAAAACCATCCGTACGGTTACAACTCCGTCGCGGAAGATTACGCCGCGCTGACCCGGGATGATGTGTTGCAGCATTTTGAACAATGGTACACGCCGACTAATTGCACCCTTTTTGCCAGCGGGCGTATTGATGCGGGCGTATTGCAGTTGCTCAACCAATATTTCGGGCAAAACCCCGTTAAAGGGCGGGTACCTGTATTTCAACCCCCGCAATTTCACGTAAAACCCCGAAAAATTCACATACCCCAACCCGGTTCGCTGCAATCGGCCATACGGGTGGGCCGCCGGCTTTTTGGCCGCGAACACCCCGATTTCAACGGCATTTTTGTACTGAATACCATTATAGGCGGCTACTTCGGTTCCCGTCTGATGATGAATATCCGGGAAAAGAAAGGTTACACGTATAATATCTATTCGACTGCCGATGCCATGATACACGACGGCTGTTTTTACATCGCCACAGAGGTGAATAAAGACAAATCGGCTGCCACGCTGCGGGCGATTATGGCTGAAATGAAAAAACTGCGCGAACATCCGGTTTCGGACGACGAAATAGCGATGGTGCGCAATTACCTGCTCGGCATGTTGCTGAACGGTCTCGACGGCCCGATGAATATTTCCGATGTGGTGCGCAGTCTGGTCGTAGACGGGCTTCCCTGGGAAAGTTATGAAGCGCTGGTGCACACCATCCGCCAAATCACGCCTGCCGAACTGCAACAATTAGCGCAACGATACCTGCAACCGGAGGATTTCTGGACGGTAACGGTCGGTGGCAACTGATTGGTAAAGAAATACATTTATTTAGCTCCAAATTTTGAGAAAAAATACTCAGAAACGTGTGTAGTTTTGCACGATTTTTAATCCGGGATGTTTGAGCGAGTGGGAATAGCCTGAAAACACTTTGTTATCTTTGAGATAATGTCATCAGAACTATTCATCCAGCGTCGTAAATTCCGTCCAAAAACCTTTATACCTCACTTTTAAACGAACCTAATACATTGGCTTTCAATTTTTTTAAGTTTTTCAAGCAGGAATTAGCAGTTGATTTAGGCACCGCCAATACGCTCATTATGATAGATGATCAGGTGGTGGTAGACGAACCCTCTATTATAGCCATTGACCGCCGTACCGGGCAAACCATTGCAGTAGGCCACAGAGCCATGCAAATGCACGAAAAAACCCATGAAAACATCAAAACGGTTCGTCCCCTCAAGGACGGCGTGATTGCTGATTTTCAGGCAGCCGAGGCAATGATTGAAAGCATGATCAAAATGGTAGGGCGACGCAGCAACCTTTTCAGTCACCTGAAAATGGTTATCTGTATTCCCAGCGGTATCACGGAAGTAGAAAAACGCGCCGTTTTTGACTCTGCCGACCATGTAGACAGCAAAGAGACTTACCTCATTCACGAACCGATGGCTGCGGCCCTGGGTATCGGCCTCAATATTGAAGAACCGATTGGTAACATGATTATCGATATCGGCGGCGGTACGACCGAAATCGCAGTGATCGCACTTTCGGGTATTGTTTGTGACCAGTCTATCCGCATCGCCGGCGACGAACTCACCAACGACATCATGAATTACATGAAGCGAGAGCACAATATCCTGATCGGAGAGCGCACCGCCGAACAAATCAAAATCCACGTAGGTTCTGCCCTGCATGAACTGGATAACCCGCCTGCCGATTATGCCGTCAATGGCCGCGACCTGATGACCGGTATACCCAAACAAATCAAAGTCGGCTACCAGGAAGTGGCTTACGCGCTGGATAAAAGTATCAGCAAAATTGAAGATGCCGTGCTGAAGGCGCTTGAAATGACGCCTCCCGAACTGGCTTCCGATATTTACAAAACCGGTCTTTACCTGACCGGCGGCGGCGCTCTGTTGCGCGGCCTCGACAAACGCCTGGAATCGAAAACAAAACTCAATGTCCATATTGCTGATGATCCCTTGCGCGCAGTCGTACGTGGCACCGGCATGGCACTCAGAAGTTCGCATCAGTTCTCTTTCCTGATCGACCGGAAAAGCGTTTAGTTATCGGTTATCAGTTATCAGTTATCGGGTTTCAGGCTGGACTACTTAAGAAATGCTCCATTCATTTCCCTATGCCGAATTGAAATACTGATAACTAACAAGCCATAAGGGAACAGAAAAAAACCTTTCCTTTTAATTCCAGCCTGAAACCAGATAACTGATAACTAATAACCGATAACCATTATATGGGTAAAATCCTCCAACTTCTCTTGCGCAATGGCGGCTTCGTCACTTTGGTGTTGGTGGAGGCATTTTGTTTTTTTATCATCGTACAATTCAACGAACGTCAAAACGCTATTTTTACCCATTCTGCTGGTATTTTGTCAGGCCGGACGCTCGAAAAACGCCAGCAATTTGCCGATTATATCGGCCTGCGTGAGCGCATGGACAGTTTGTCAAAAGTAAATGCGCGCCTGCAGACTGACCTGGCCAACGCCCGGATCGTCAAAATCCCCCGCCGCGACACTTCTTTTATCGCATTGTTCGATTCACTCAACCGAACCGATTCGGTCCGGCGGAAAGTGATGCGCCCGCTGTACGAGTATTATACCGCCACCGTCATCAGCAACTCGATCAGCAGCGCCAATAACTGGCTGATGCTCAACCGGGGCAGCAAGGATCATATAAGGCCCAATATGGCCGTGGTAACCAACAACGGTATCGTCGGCATCGTTCGCCATGTGGATCCTAATTTCTCTATGGTGATGTCGGTGTTGCACCGGCAGGCCAAGATTTCAGCAGCCTTGTCCAAGTTCAATTCGTTTGGTTCGTTGATATGGGAAGGCGGCGACCCCAATGTGATGACCCTGAAATATATTCCCAAACACTTTGCCGTAAAACACGGCGATGAAGTGGTTACCAGCGGTTTTTCTCAAATGTTTCCCAGAAAAATACTGATTGGTCATGTAGAAGGCGACACTGCGCAAGACCCTGAAAATCCTTATTTTCTGGTGATGAAAGTGCGTTTAAGCCAGGATATGTCGACCGTCGGAGATGTCTACGTTGTCAAAAATATTTTCCAGCCGGAGCAGGATAGCATTCAAGTGAAAGTGAGAGATGAACAATAATTTTTTTCCCAATTTATGGCGCTTTCTGGGGCTGGTAGCCGTTCAGGTACTCCTGCTGAAACAATTGACCGTTTCTGTGGGCGAGTACTTCACTATCTTGCTGTATCCCTTGTTTATCCTTTTTTTACCGATCCAGATGGCAACGCCCTACCTGGTCTTATTGGGGTTTACGGTAGGCCTGACGGTGGATTTCTTTTCGCCCTCCATCGGCGTACATGCCAGTGCGGGCGCTTTTTCCGGTTTTTTCCGGTTCATTGTCATCGCTATGTTTTCGCCCAAAGGCGGTTATTCGGGTAAAGAGCCGATATTTTCACCCGCGCACGTGGGCTGGCTGGTATTCCTGAAGGTCTCTTTGCTGTTCTTTCTGGTGCATTTGCTCTGGTATTTTTCGGTAGACGACTTTACAGTAGTTTATTTTGGAACAGTTACGTTAAAAACCATCTCCGCATGGTTTTTAACTATGATATTTGTCTGGCTTTACACCGCCATGTTTAATCCTAAAAATTAACAATACAATACCTTTGGATTTTTCGAGTATTTGAATATTCGAGTATCTGACTGATAACGAATCATTTATAATCAAATCCTCGCATCCTCGCATACTCAAAATAATGGTACAGTCAGGTCTCGATCGGCAACATAATATCCAGATAGTGCTCATTGTATGCGCTGTGGCACTTATATTGAAAGCAGCGCAGTTGCAATTGTTCGACGACTCCTTCCGCCGTCGGGCCGATGCCACCACGATTGAAAAACTCACCGTTTACCCGCCCCGCGGATTGGTTTTCGACCGGAATGGCAAACTCATTGTCAACAATGAAGCCACCTACGACCTCATGGTCACGTACAACCAGGTGAATTTTAAAGATATGAATGTGGCTAAATTCTGCCGCATCCTGGGTATCAAGGAGGCTGATTATAAACAAAACCTCAGGAAAGACTGGAAAAGCGGTAGGTTTTCCCGCTCTGTTCCATTTGTTTTTCTGAAAAAACTCAGCATCGAAACTTATGCCCGCTTACAGGAAAGTCTGTATGAATTCCCGGGCTTTTTCGTACAGGTGCGCAATATCCGTGGTTATCCTTTCCACACCGGCGCGCATGTATTGGGCTATATCAATGAAGTGGATCCGCGCGACATCGAGCGCGGCGGCGGTGTGTACGAGTCCGGCGACTATATCGGCGCTGCCGGCCTGGAATCGGAATACGAACCCTATCTCCGGGGCGAAAAAGGCACAACGTCCCTGCTGAAGGATAACCTCGGTCGCATTGTAGGCAAATACAAAGGCGGACAGTTCGACTCCGCTGCAGTGGCCGGACACGACCTGATCTCCTCTATCGACATTGACCTGCAATCATTCGGCGAATTCCTGATGCAGAATAAAACAGGCAGCGTCGTGGCCATCGAACCCAAAACAGGCCAGATTCTTGCCATGATCAGCGGTCCCACGTACGACCCCAACCTGCTCACCATGACCCAGAACCGTGGGCAGGTGTTCAGTGAACTGCTGACGGATCCGCTGAAACCGTTTTTTGACCGGACCGTGATGGCCAAATACCCGCCGGGTTCTATTTTTAAAACCCTGATTACCCTGACTGGTTTGCAGGAAGGTACCCTCAACCCTGACCGGGGACAGAGCTGCGGCGGCGGTTATTTTTATGCGGGCAGGTTGTATAAATGCCACCGACATTCCGCCGTGAGTAATGCCGTGGAGGCCCTGGCTTTCTCCTGCAACACCTACTATTTTACCCAGTTCCGCAGTATCGTCGACAAGTTTGGTTATTCCAACCCGCATCAGGGACTGGATGTTTTTGCCAAATACTGCGAAGAATTCGGCCTGGGTATCCGATTGGGGATCGACTACCCAAACGAAAGTGGCGGAAATATTCCCAATTCCGCTTATTACGACAAAATTTATCCCCGCAACCTGGGTAGCTGG
>JAYSZC010001085.1:0-6266 GCA_043738235.1 Lewinellaceae bacterium
GCAGATCGATTGCTATTTTTTCTGCGGAAAAATGGTTGTTCCCGACCGATACATGAAAACTGCGTTCAGCAGGCTTGAAATCAGCAGCCGCAAAGCGGTGATAGGCCGAGCGACACTCCGAGCCGTACATGACTTGCACAAAGGAATGCGCAACGCCCTGCTCGCCCATGGAAATACCCGGGATAAAAGCCATGGCATGACGTTCGTCGCGGCTCACTATTTTAAAATACCAGCCTTCAAAATAGCGCTGCGTACGGCCCCAGCCGTGGTATTCATCGGGGTGCCAGAGGGCGCGGAGGCGACGAAGGGTGGACATTTTTCTAAGTGTTTAGTGTGTAGTGTTTAGGGTGCTTCGCCTTTGGCAACCGTGAGTAGTTTGGTCTGAATTATCTGTAAAAAAACATAGGGCACATAGTCTAAACTATGCTCAGTTGCCAAAGGCGGAGCATCCTAAACACAAAACACCAAACACCATACACGGGCCAAAGGCGGAGCGCCCTAAACACTAAACACTACACACTAAACACCTTATTGGCTCTCGCCCGCAGCAAATGATCGGCCAGCACCAGCGCCGCCATGGCTTCCACGATGGGTACGGCACGAGGCACCACGCAGGGATCATGGCGTCCTTTACCGCTTACTGTCACCGGCTCGCCGGCAGCATTGAACGATTCCTGGTCGCGCATGATGGTCGCCACCGGCTTGAAGGCTACCCGGAAATAAATATCCATACCATTGGAAATGCCGCCCTGAATGCCGCCGGAAAAGTTCGTTTGGGTCAGTTCGGAAGGCGTTTCAGACGGTGTATTGAACTGATCGTTGTGTTGCGAACCCAGCATTTTTACGCCTTCAAAACCGGAACCGTATTCGAAACCTTTGGCGGCGTTGATACTCAGCATGGCTTTGCCGAGTTCGGCGTGGAGTTTATCGAATACGGGCGCGCCGAGTCCGGGCGGGCACCCGCGCACCACCGCCGATACCACGCCGCCGATGGTATCACCCGCTTTGCGCACCTGTTTGATAAGGTCGATCATTTGTTCGGCCAGGGCCGTATCCGGGCAACGCACGTCATTTGTTTCCGTCAGGGACAGGTCTATTTCGGTGTAGGGTTTTTCCAGAGTCAAGGCGCCTACCTGGCTTACATAAGCCTGTATATCAACGCCTTGTGTTTTCAGGAATAATTTTGCCAAGGCGCCTGCCGCCACACGGGCTGCCGTTTCACGGGCGCTGCTGCGTCCGCCGCCGCGAAAATCGCGGTGCCCGAATTTGGTCTGCCAGGTGTAATCGGCATGGCTGGGCCGAAATGCCGTTGCGATATGATCGTAGTCGCGGCTGCGCTGGTCTTCATTGGGTATTGCGAATGCGATGGGCGTTCCGGTGGTCACGCCTTCAAAAACGCCGCTCAGCACTTGTACCGTATCGCTTTCCTTGCGCTGGGTTACAATCGCGCTTTGTCCGGGGCGGCGGCGGTCGAGTTCGTGTTGTATAAAATCAAGGTCGAATGCCAGTCCCGCCGGGCAACCATCCACGATACAGCCGATGGCCGCGCCGTGCGATTCGCCGAAAGTAGTGACCCGAAAAAGAGTGCCGTATGTATTCAAAACAGATGTGATAAATAGATTGGAATGCAAAAGACGCATATTTTTTATACATCCGCGTCAATTCGCTGCATCCGCTTGATCCGCGTTACACTACTGTCCCGGCACAAATTTCTTTTCGTACGACTCCCAGGGTGTCTTTTTATGGCTGTCGGTAGCGAAATAATTAATAATCGCTTCCATTTTGACGGCGTCCTGGTATCCTGCCAGCGGCTGGATCAGGCTCATATTTTCATCCAGGAACACAATGGTCGGGAAAGTCAGGCGGTTATTGAGCCATTCGGCGGCCAGTTCGTGGTGTCCCCTGTTGCCGCTTTTTTTGAACTTATATGTTTTATCCTTAAAAACAATATCGCCCTGTTGCTCTGCATTGAACTTGACCGGGTAGTAATGTTCATTCAGGTATTTGGCTACGGCGCCGCTTACAAAAGTGGTGGAATCCATGTGCTTGCACCAGCCGCACCAGGAAGTGTACACATCCACAAAAATTTTCCGTTTTTCGGTTTTACTTTTTTCGATGGCCTGTTCCAGCGTCAGCCAGTTGATCGTCACCCGTTCTTCGGGTTTGACATTGGCTTTTTTCTGGGCGGCGCCCGAAGTGCGGGATGCATTGCGGTTTTGTGAAGGCGAGGTATATGCTGGGCGTGTACTCGCGCGCCGCGACGTGGTTGTAGTAGCGGGTTTGCCTTTTGCCGTCAGGGTCACGTCGCTTGTTTTTGTTCCGCTGCGTTCGCTTGTTTCCGTACGCGTAGTATTGGTCGCAGGAGCCGTGGAACGCTCCGTTGTTTTTTGCGTTTTGGCATCGGTGCTACTGCCCTGAGCAGGTTTGGCCGGACGCTGTTGTGCAGGAGCCAGGGTCGTTTTACCGGTATTGACAGACGGTGCGGCGCCGGAGCGCGGCGATGTCTGGCCCGGGAGTACGGCAGCCGTGAGGATGATTAAAAAAGCAATGAGAAATTTATACATAGTCGTCTCTACAGTTCGGTGTCTGATTTCTTTGAACAAAAGTACCATTCCTAAAACTGAAAAAGCAACGAATGTCACTTCCGGAGGCCCTTATTTAAAAGAACTTTAACCCCCCGGTAACGATCAGTGCCACTTGGGCAGGGCATTGTACTCATAAGTGGTCATTTTATCGAGCAATTCCGGTACCGTCGGAGCGTCGATGCATAGCCGGCGGTTGTTGGCTTTGAGAAAACCATTGTGCACCATTTTGTCCATCATGTCGAGCAATGGGTCATAATAGCCTTTCACATTGAGCAGTCCGACGGGCTTTTTGTATTGGTGCAACTGCGCAAGCGTCAGCGCTTCAAAATGCTCATCCATGGATCCGTAGCCGCCCGGCATGGTAATCACCCCGTCTGTATTGTGCAGGAGCAATACGCGCCGTTCGGACATACTTTCCACTTTTATCATTTCTTTGACGCCGGGATGGCCGAGTTCCAAACCATCGAGCTGGTGTGTAATCACCCCGGTGATCGGGCCGTGATAGGCCAGCACGGCATCGGCCAGCACCCCCATGAGGCCCACGCTGCCGCCGCCAAACAAGACCCGGATATTGCGCTGCGCCAGGGTTTTACCCAATTCAAAGGCTGCTTCCTCAAACCAGGGAAAGGAACCTTTGTTGGCGCCGCAAAAAACTGCTACTGAGGTCATCTTTTTTTAATGATGAATGATGAATGATGAATGATGAATGAAAAAAGTTGTTTCGATAATGAATGACTACTTTCAGGGGTCAATATCCGGCAAGTAAATGATTTTTTTATTTTTCCAGTATTGGTGGCAAGTTGTAATTTGGCCTCATTCATCATTCATCATTCATCGTTCATCATTCATCATTATGCATTTTCTCCTCTACGGCGCCAACGGCTACACCGGACAACTTATCGCAGAAATGTCTGCCGCATCGGGATTAGAACCGGTGTTGGCCGGACGCAGCGAAGAAAAAATCAGGGCGGCGGCTGAACAATACGGCTTTGAATACCGGGTATTTGACCTGAATGACCCCATTGCATTAGATAAAGGTCTCGAAGGGATTTCAGTCGTGCTCCATACCGCCGGGCCGTTTATCCATACCGCCCGCCCGATGATGGAAGCCTGCCTCCGCAAGCGGGTGCATTACTTAGATATTACGGGCGAAATCGACGTATTTGAAATGGCGCACAGCTTCGATGCTGCGGCGCGTGAAGCAGGTATCCTGCTGATGAGCGGCGCAGGATTTGACGTGGTTCCGACAGATTGTGCGGCATTGTACCTGAAAAACAAACTGCCCGATGCCACCCATTTGCGCCTGGCATTCGCATCCATCGGCGGCGGACTTTCACACGGCACGGCCTTGACGATGGCAGAAGGGTTGGGGCAGCCCGGCGCTGAACGTCGAGATGGCCGTATCGTAGCCGTCCCGCTCGGCAAACATACCTGGACGCTCCCGGCAGACAATCGAACCGTCTTCACCATGTCTATTCCCTGGGGTGATGTGTCGACTGCCTGGTACAGCACGGGCATTCCCAATATTATCACTTTTACGCAGGCCAACCCGCGTTCTCAGCGAATGCTGAAATTTCAGTTCCTGTTCAACTGGCTGCTCCGCACCGAATTTATGAAAAATCGATTGCGCAGCCGCATTCATGCCCGGCCAGCAGGCCCTTCGCCCAAACGCAGGGCAAAAGCCAAAAGCATCGTCTGGGGCGAGGCCCGGAATGCCGCCGGAGCAAAACAATCTGTGCGGCTCACCCTGCCCGAAGGCTACACCCTGACCGCCCTTACCAGCCTGCTGATCGTACAAAAGGTTTTGGCGGGAAATGCGCCTAAAGGTTTCCAGACACCCGCTATGGCCTATGGCGCCGATCTGATTATGGAAGTGGAGGGAGTAATTCGGGAAGAGGGATTTTAGGTGGGAAATGGCACACGGATTGAAAGGATGAGACACGGATTTTTCCCCTCGTAGAGTCAATGGGATGCGGATTTAACGGATCTGGCGGATTTACACGGATTTTTCCGCTTTAGAGTTGACACGGATCAGATATGTTTATTTTTAGAAAAAAGGCATGTCAACTCTAAAGCGGAAAAATCCGTGTAAATCCGCCAGATCCGTTAAATCCGCGTCCCATTGACTCTACGAGGGGAAAAATCCGTGTCTCATCCTTTAAATCCGTGTGCCATAACTCTACAAGGGAAAAAATCCAATCCATACCATTTCGCAAAAATGGGCTTAAAATTTGAGGCATCATCCGCCATACCCCTTATTTCTATTAATTTTGTGGCCGGAACGAACCAAGCCATCAAACCTGCATCATTCTAATTTTATCCAACCGATTCCCATGAAGATTCACATTTGCTACTTACTCGTATTAATCGGGGTCTTAAGCGCCTGCAACAAGGAAAACCCTGCCCCGCCACTTACGCCTGATCCGTTTTACAAGGTGGTGATCAACAATGAGTTCAATGAATTACAGGGGCGCTATGCCGTCTGGATCAGCGACGAAGAGGGCGCCATCAGGGCTTTTCGCTGGATTCCGGGCGCCGACACAGCCCATGTGGAAGTGCCGGACAGCAAAGACAATGAAATTTTTGACTGCACCATTGCACGGGTTTTTCCGTTTGAAATGCCCGGTTCGGGCCAACGCGATACCACGATTACCCTGACCACCTACACCGCTTTTGTAAACGGGGAAACGGTCAACCTCCGCAACCTGGCATATATCCAAACGAGTGACCTGAGTTTTACACTCACGGGAGTCAATACGTTGGATTCCATTATAGTAGCCGACGGACTGCCCATTTCCCGCCCCCAGCCGGGCAATAACTATCACGGTCAATACCAAATTGAGCATACCGGACGGATCTGGTTTCGGGTATTAGTCAATGGCGAAATGTTCTGGCGGTATCTTTATTTCGATAATGTTTCCGGCGACGTGAATCTGGATGAAGTAGATGTCAATTTGATGACCATGAATTTAGCCCACCCCGCTAAAATTGACCTGCCTTTTACCACCACCTGGAAATACAAGGTGGACGGCGTGATCGATACGGCTACCCTGCAATTTGTTCCCCTGGGCGATTTGCGCCGCGTACCGGGCGGACCGGAACAGGTTATCAGTGCGCTGAATGTATTCGAACCCGTTGCAAATGAGGATTTTATGCCGGAACCCAAGCCTTACAGCAGTTTCCGTTTGCGCATGAACGGTAGCAGCGATGCGGCAGACGGCTACCATTTTTTCACGGATGACTTTTATCAACAACTGCCCACGCAACTTGCGGCGCCTGGTTTTGACCTCGAACCCACGTTTCTTTCCGACAATCGCAATGTAGCCGTCCGGTGTATCGGCGACTTCGACCTGTTGTCATTTACCCGAAATTATGCCGGGGCGCCGATTTATATTACCTGGGAGGTCGTGACCAAACCCAAAAACGGAGCAATTATCGTCAACCGCCTGCCTGATGTGCCGAAAGAACTCGGACTATCCTACCCGCAATTGGCCCAGTTTCAATTTAGCGACCTCGTTCGTACGCGGGCAGAAAACTATCACCGCCTGAACGGCTACGAGGCCGTCATCCAAAAACGCCTGCAAAACTCGGATCCGCTCTGGCAGGCCAAAGGGGGTTATACGGGACGAGAAGAACTTTATTGAAGGGTCGCGGTTTGACACATAAACGCCCTGATTGAAG
>JAYSZC010001086.1:0-2513 GCA_043738235.1 Lewinellaceae bacterium
GCCTTTGTGGGCACTGCCGGAAGAATAAGGGTAGGGCAGCCCGGAGTTATCATCATCGGGTTTGGACTGGTATTTTTTCCCGCCTTTGTAGTTGGCATAGCGGCGGGCGCGGGTATAACCCATTTGCAAAAATTTACGCGCCATATCCGCGCCTACAAAGTCGTTTTCAGACAAATAACGCTCGAACATGGCGTAAATCGCCACCGCCGATGCACGCGCCAGGGCTTCCGTTTTAAAACGCCAGTGCGGCAAAATTTCCGATTTATACGGCTCCACCAGCAACACGCCCTGCTCGCCGCGTCCGACGCGGTACAGTTCGGGATGCTGCCGGAAATCGACCGTTTTAAAATCCAGGTCGTAGTTAAAAGCGCGCGAGATTTTCATATTAAAAGCGTTTACATGTTCCATAAGCAGCCGGTACAGGCTACTTGAAGGATCGTCTTTGCCGAAGCCTGATGCTTACAAAATAGAGGAGAAAAAACAAGCCCGGCAGGTGGCGCCCCCAATGAAAAACGGGCATCGGACGACTGGGGTCTATAGCGGCCGCTTCTGCCGATAAATGATAACTTTTAACCCCAAAATAGAGGGAGGCGCTCCAACAGCACAACAGGATAAAAATGAAAATTTCCGGCCAGTAGGAACGCGACAGTGCGTGAAAAATCTTCATAAATGCTGGAATTTCAGTTTGTAAGGTGAACGGTTTGTAAAGATACTTTTTCGCGACGGTTTTAGATGAGGGTGTCTCAAAAGGTTGATAAAGGTTGATAAGGTTTATAAAAGTTGATAATAGCCACTCAATGAAGTAATTTCCCTCGTTTTGGGGTGCTATTATCAACTTTTATAAACCTTATCAACCTTTATCAACCTTTTGAGACACCCTCATCTCCCGCTCACTCACCCATTCCCTTTTTTAACCAAACGCTTCAGCCAGCTTTGCCTTTTAAGCTCTTCAATTTTGCCCTTTTACATATCTTGCCCCGCCTTAACTACTTACCACCATCTATGCTTTCTGATATTGAAATCGCGCAGTCAGCGACGCCCCAACGAATCATTCCGCTTGCCGCCGAAAAACTCGGCATTCCTGATGAAGTCCTCGAACCGCACGGGCATTTTATAGCCAAAGTCGACCTGGCTTACCTTGACCAACTGCCCGAACGGCCCGGCAGCAAACTGATCCTCGTTACCGCCATAAGCCCAACCCCGGCGGGCGAGGGCAAAACAACCGTCAGCGTCGGCCTCGGCGACGGACTGAGCCGGATCGGCAAAAAAACATTGATATGCCTGCGCGAACCCAGCCTCGGCCCCGTGTTCGGCATGAAAGGCGGCGCTGCGGGCGGCGGCTACGCCCAGGTGATTCCGATGGAGGACATCAACCTGCATTTTACCGGCGATTTCAGCGCGATTGCCCTGGCGAACAACCTGTTGGCCGCACTCATTGACAACCATATCCACCAGGGAAACGCCCTCGGCATCGATGTGCGCAGGGTGACCTGGAAACGTGTAGTCGACATGAACGATCGCGCCCTGCGTGAAACGGTGATCGGCCTGGGCGGTAAATCCAACGGCTACCCGCGCGAATCGGGTTTCGATATTGTGGTGGCTTCCGAAGTGATGGCGATTTTTTGTTTGGCCACTTCGTTGAACGACCTGAAAGAACGGCTGGGCAACATTGTCATCGGCTACACCAACGACCGCAAGCCTGTAAGCGCTCGCGACCTGCACGCCCACGGCGCGATGACGGTGCTCTTGAAAGATGCCATCAAACCCAACCTGGTTCAAACGCTGGAACACACGCCCGCTTTTATCCACGGCGGGCCTTTTGCCAATATCGCCCACGGCTGCAATTCCGTGATCGCTACCAAAAACGCGCTCAAATTGGCCGACTATGTCATCACGGAAGCCGGTTTCGGGGCCGACCTCGGAGCGGAAAAATTTATCGACATCAAATGCCGGAAAGCGGGATTGCGCCCGAATGCCATCGTGTTGGTGGCTACCCTGCGGGCCTTGAAATACCACGGCGTCGTCGACCTGAAAGAACTCGACCACGAAAACCTGGAAGCGCTGGAACGGGGTTTTCCCAACCTGGAACGGCACCTCCACAATATCCGGCAGCACTACGGCCTGCCCTGCGTGGTGGCCATCAATCATTTTACATTCGATACGGAAGCAGAAATTAGCCTGTTGCAGCGAAAACTGACGGCCCTGGACGTTCCGGTGGTGGTATCGAGGCACTGGAGCGAAGGCGGCAGAGGCGCGGAAAACCTCGCCCGGGTAGTGGTAGACATCACCGAAAACGAGCCGGCGGACTTCCATTTTTTATACCACGACGAGCTGCCTTTATGGGATAAAATGAAAACCATCGCCACCCGGATTTACGGCGCTGCCGACATCAGTGCGGAACCCGACGTGCGCAAGCAGATCAAAAAATGGCAGGAAACGTACGGGCATTACCCGGTGTGTGTTGCCAAAACGCAGTATTCCTTTTCCACCGATCCCAAATCGCTGGGAGCGCC
>JAYSZC010001087.1:0-2512 GCA_043738235.1 Lewinellaceae bacterium
GTTTTGGCCGGGTGCTAAATTTGACAACTTTTTGAAAGTTGTCAAATTTTCACATTCCATTTGGCAACTATAATTTGGCGCGAAAAAATATTTTTTTTCGCTTTAGACTTTTGACATAACCCCTACGGCTGGCCGATTAAGCAGTATTGGAGAAAAAATAGATTAAGATATTTACGAATAAGTAGGTGTGCAAAATCAGTTTAGACTAAATTCTTTGCAAATGCTTGATTATCAACACTAATAACCAATAACTAATAACGGATACCTACTTAGCCCCCGGCCGCAATGGTTGGCGGCTTTTTGTTTTATGGTTACCTTGCATGGAAATCCAATGAATTATGTTAAAAAAGAACTCCACACCCGGCGTTTACATACAGGAAACCAATTCTTTCCCGGGCAGCATAGTACCCATTGCAACGGCGCTGCCCGCTTTTGTGGGATATACGGAAACGGCCGTGCTGAACGGCAAATCCATCAGCAATGCCCCTGTCAAAATTTCCTCTTTGGCCGAATACCGGCAATACTTCGGCGGTGCTGCGAAGACTCTGTTTCAACTGAAAACCGACCCTAAGACAGGCTTCAAAATCGACCAGTCGGGCGTGCGGTTCTTTTTATACCACTGCCTGCAACTCTATTTCGCCAACGGCGGCGCAGCCTGCTACATCGTTTCTATCGGGAACTATGCGGATGTGAACCAGCCTTTACCGACTGATTTTTCAAGAGGCATCGAGGCACTCAAAAGAGAACCGGAGCCTACGCTGCTCCTTTGCCCCGACACAGTGGCGCTGGCCGATACCAATGCCTCCGCAGCCGTACACCAGCGAATGCTGGAACATTGCAGCGAAATGCAGAGCCGTTTTGCCATACTCGACATCTGGGGCGGTTTCCGGAAAAGGACCTTAGGCGACAATGATGTCGTCACATTGTTCCGTACCGGCATTCAGAACAACCTGCAATGGGGCGCCGCATACTATCCCTGGGTAAATACGAACATTACCGGCACAGACGAGCTGGATTTTACGAACGTGGCAACAGACTCCCTGCTTGTACTGATTGAAATGCTTCAGGCGGAACTGCAACAGGCATTAAAAAGCGGACAACTGAGGGATCAGCAGAAATTTACGGCGATCCAAAAAGCCATCGCCGCTATCGCTACTACGACGGATCCGGCCGAGCAGAAAAAACTGCACCAGAGCCTGCTAAGTGTAAGTCCCCTGTATGTATCCATACTCAAAAGCATGTTACCGGAACTGAATCTGCTGCCGCCCGGCGCAGCTATGGCAGGAGTTTATTGCGCCACCGACCAGTCTGTCGGCGTGTTCCGGGCGCCGGCCAATGTCGGCCTCATCAATGTAATCAGCCCTGCCGTCCAGGTTTCCAACGACGATCAGGAAGACCTCAATGCGCCGCTCGACGGCAAATCCGTGTGTGCCATTCGCACGTTTGCGGGTAGAGGTATACTGGTGTGGGGCGCCCGCACACTCGACGGCAACAGCCAGGACTGGCGCTATATTAATGTACGCCGGACGCTTATTTTTCTTGAACAATCGATTAAAATCGCTATCGAAGCATACGTATTTACGGTAAATGTGTCGGCTACCTGGATTGCCGTAAAAGCGATTATCGAAAGTTTCCTGATGAATTTCTGGCAGTCAGGCGGCCTCATCGGCGCTAGTGCGGATGATGCCTTCGCTGTTCAGGTCGGCCTGGGCAGCACCATGACCGAACAGGATATTCTGGACGGCGTTATGCGGGTGACGGTGCGGGTGGCGGTGACGCACCCGGCGGAATTTGTGGTGATAACGCTGGAACAGGAGATGGCAAAACCATGAGTGCTTTATTTGAATTTTGCGAAGTGGAAAGGTTGTCGATTTTCTACTTTTGTCGATTATCTCTCATATAGAATCCGATTAACGCTTCATCCCTTTTAAAATGATAAACTTCAATACCCTACAACAGATCATTCAACATTTGGACGACGGCTTCCGATTGGAGGCAGGTCGTTCGGTCAATCGACACCTGACTTTGCGCAATTGGTTGATTGGTTATTACATAGTTGTTTTTGAGCAAGGCGGCGAAGACCGGGCAACTTACGGCGAGCAACTTTTGGAAAGGCTCGCGGCCACAATTGACAGAGCGGGAATGTCATATCGGAATCTATATATATTTAGACAATTCCACTTATGCTATCCACGATTGGAGGCAACCGCGTTGAATATTTTATTAAAAAAACAAATTTTGCAGGCGCCTGCAGAATTGCAATTGATTGAAAATCAAATGTTTGAAATTAGGCAAGCACCGGTCAAATCATTTGAACCTGAGCCAGAGATGCTCCTGAGCAGGCTTTCCTTTACTCATTTAAGCCTTATTATGCAATTTGACGACCCATTAAAACGGGCGTTTTACGAAATTGAAAGTATCAAAGGCGCCTGGTCGTCACGAGAATTGAAAAGGCAGATTGAATCAGCATTGTACGAACGAACGGGTCTTACGCAAGACAAGGCGGCTCTCT
>JAYSZC010001088.1:0-2511 GCA_043738235.1 Lewinellaceae bacterium
AATTGCGCTGTAAGCTGCTCCACTTCCCACGCTGTCAACACAGGCAATAAGCCAACTGCCTGGTGCGGTTCGTTTACAATGGACTGAAGCAATGTTGTATAGTGAGACATCAGCCGCTCAATGGAGGCGGCGGAATACAGATCAGTGCTGTATTGTACGGTGCCCTGCAAGCCGCGGCTGGTTTCATTGATAAAAAATGTGAGGTCGAACTTTACCGTCGTTTGCTCATAGGCTTCGGCAGAAAGTTTTAATTCACCCAATTGAAGTTGCGGGGCGTCGGGCGTGTTTTGCAGCACAAGCATCACCTGGAAGAGCGGGCTACGTCCCTGCTCCCTGTCCTTTACAACTGCCTCAACTACTTTCTCAAATGGCACCTCCTGGTGATCGTAGGCTTCAAGGGTAGTGGCTTTTACCTGTTGTAACAGGCTGGTAAAACTCATGTCACCTGTTACCGTGTTCCGGAGGGCAAGGGTATTAACGAAAAATCCGATCAACCGTTCCAGTTCCTGCTGGGGACGGCCCGCAATAGAAGTACCCACGCAAATATCTTCCTGCCCACTGTGGCGGTACAGTAACACATTGAATGCCGCGAGGAGGCTCATGAATAAGGTGGTGCCATTTGCCTTATTTAATGCGGCAAGTTTTTCGGCTGTGTCCCTGCTGATATGAAAATTCGCGGACGAACCTTTGGTTGTTGCCACCGCCGGCCTCGCGAAATCTGTGGGAAGTTGCAGCGGCGCCACCCCGTCGAGTTTTGATTTCCAATAGGCAAGTTTTGACCCGAGTATTTCGGGTTGCAGGTAATTGCGCTGCCAGGCGGAATAATCCGCGTATTGAAGTGGCAATGCAGGTAAAGCCGGGGCCCGGTTGTCAACCGCAGCGCCGTATAATTCTGCCACCTCCTGCACAATGATCGGTATGGACCAGGCATCGGAGGCAATGTGATGGATGGTTACCACCAGCACAAATTCCTCTTTGTTCAATTCGATTAATTCAGGACGGAACAGGAAATCAGCTGATAGATCAAAAGCCGTATTGCTTCTTCGCTGAATATAATCTTCGAGACCTTTTTTATTCTCTTTGTATTCGGGTTTAAACGTTTCCGAAAAATGCCATTCTTCAATTGGCAATAATTCCTGGTACACCTGCCCGCCTTCTTCCTGGTATACGGTTCTTAAAATTTCATGGCGGTCAACAATGGAATAAAGTGCCTGTTTTAGAGCCTTTTTATCCAGCTTTCCCTGCAGGCGCAGAACGACGGTCGAATGGTATTGAACACTTCCTTCCAACTGGTGTATAAACCATAAACGCTCCTGGCTAAAAGACAACGGAACTTGTCTGGGCCGCACAGTCATTACTTCAATCAGGGGAATCGGAATCGCTTCCTCCTTTGAGTCGATCAAATTAGCCAGCCCGGCAATAGTAGGGTAGGTAAAAATATCCTTCACCACAATTTCAGTATTCAGTCCGCGGCGGATCAATGCAATCACCCGCATCGCAAGAAGTGAATGCCCACCCAGTTCAAAAAAATTATCGTGTATGCCTACCTGTTCTACACCTAACAAGCTTTTCCAGGTTGCCGCCAGGTGTTGCTCGGTAAGGGTTCGGGGAGCAACATAAATTGCAGTGAGTTGTTCCGAAACATCGGGATCAGGCAGGGCTTTCCTGTTGATCTTCCCATTCGGCGTAAGCGGCAAATGTTGCAGTTCAACCCATATCCCAGGCACCATGTATTCGGGTAGTTTGATGCGGAGGTAAGCCTGGGCGTCTTCCTTAACAAAAGTGTCCTGGGGCACTACATATCCTACCAATCGCTTATTCCCGTCTATATCTTCTTTGGCAACTACCACACCATCTTTCACCAGGCCGCTTTGGAGCAAAACGGTTTCAATCTCGCCTAATTCGACCCGGTAACCACGAATTTTCACCTGCTCGTCAATCCTGCCAAGGTATTCCAGGCTCCCGCCTGGTAACCAGCGACCGAGGTCACCGGTTTTGTATATTTTCTCGCCGGGGGCGAAGGAAAAAGGATGGTCGACAAATTTCTGTGCTGTTAGCGCAGGGCGGTTTAAATAGCCTTTTGCCAGGCCGGCGCCACTGATACAAATTTCGCCCGCTGCACCCAAGGGCACCAACGTATTTTGTTGGTTGAGAATGTAGATGCTTGTATTGGCAACGGGCTTGCCGATCAAGACTTTCTGCCCCGCGGATAATGGTTGAATGGCGGACCAGATGGTCGTTTCTGTTGGCCCATATAAATTAAACACTTCGCCGAGGGCGGTAAGCGCTTCTTTAATGTCTTCTTTAACTGCTTCTCCACCGATGAGGATCTTTATGCCTTCCGTGTTTTTCCAATGTGCTGCCAGCAAAAGTTGCCAACCGGCAGGAGTTGCCTGTAAATGAGTACAGCTGACACGGGCGATTTCCCTTGCCAAACTAAAACCATCGGAAACCACTTCCCGGGATGCAACCACCAGTTTGGCGCCGTTCATCAACGGCATAAAAAATTCC
>JAYSZC010001089.1:0-6257 GCA_043738235.1 Lewinellaceae bacterium
CTCATTTTATGGCCTCAAAAACTTTACTGTTTCCCTACCGCCACTGTATTCCGAATCATATCCTGCATAATGCGGAAAGACTCATACAGTTGAACGTCTTTTTTCTTGTCTTTCAGCCAGTCGTCATTGCGGGCGATGCGCGAGGTATCGCTCTGGATTTGCGGCATGTCGGCAGCGAGATTTTCCAGCGTAAAACCGTTGATCGGCTGGAAAAGGTTCTCGAATTGCTCGGCGTCCTGATCCTGGCGTTTGTTCCAGGTACGGAATTTTTCTGCCTGCAACAGATATTGCGACTGGTCTTTCTGCTTGCGCAAACGCACGGCGTTGTCGTTCACTTTTTTGAAAGTTGCGTCAGATGCCACGCGGGCTTCGCTGTCGGTTTTTAATTTATCCAGGTTGGCGATCCGGTAAGCGTTTTGTTTGAACGGCACTGCATCGATCGTTGTAGAAGCGAGCGGGTAATCGTTTTCGCGTTCGCCGATGTCGATGTAATTATAGAAATCAGGCAGCACGATATCCGGCGTAACGCCGTCCAGTTGGGTAGTTTTTCCCGTGATGCGGTAAAATTTCTGAATGGTCAGTTTCATTTCACCCAAAGGTTTGACGGAATCGTCGCCGGTAGCGTTGTCGAGATCGACAAAACGCTGCACCGTTCCCTTGCCGTAGGTGCCTGTGGAGCCGACGATGATAGCGCGGCCATAGTCCTGCATGGCAGCGGCCAGAATCTCCGAAGCGGAGGCGCTGAACCCGTTGACCATGACAATCAGCGGACCGCCCCATTGTACGCGCGGGTCGTTGTCCGACATAATTTCAGGCGTTTTGGTGCGGCTTTTCACCTGTACGATCGGGCCGTTTTCGATAAACAGGCCAGACATCTGCACCACGTCGCGCAGCGAGCCGCCGCCGTTGCCGCGCAAGTCGAGGATGATACCTTTGGCATTTTCTTTTTTCAGTTTTTCCACCTCTTTGGCCACATCGGCAGCGCAGGAGGTAACGCCCTGCGGCGTAAAGTCTGCGTAAAATTTCGGCAGGTAGATGTACCCGACTTTATCCTGGTTTTCGCCGCTGTTCAGCATTAGTGATTTGGCAAAACCTTCTTCCATGATAACTACGTCGCGGGTGATGGTAATCACTTTTTCCATGCCATCGGCTTTGCGGATGGTGAGGGTCACTTTGGAACCTTTAGAGCCGCGTATTTTGCTGACGACATCGTCGATTTCCCATCCCATCACGTCTACCGATTCGGCATCGTTGGCGCCCTGGGCCACTTTCAGGATCACGTCTTTCGGCTGAAGGGTTCCTTCTTTCCAGGCCGGTCCGCCGGGAACGATTTCGGTCACCGTCGTTTTTTCGCCGTCGCTTTGCAGGCGGGCGCCGATGCCCTCCAGTTTGCCCGACATCTGAATGTCGAAGTTTTCTTTTTCACGGGGCGAATAGTAGCCGGTATGCGGATCGAATACGTTGGTGATCGCATTCAGGTAAATTTCCATGCGGCGGTTACGATCCATTTTCTGGATCTGTTTCTGGCGTTTTTCGTAGGTATCAAGCACCTTTTTGCGCATGTCTTCTTCAAGTTGCGCGAAGGTTTTTTTCTCGCCTTTGAAGTCGGCTTTATCCTGTTTTTGTTCTTCTTCCACAATGCGGCTGATTACCTCGAATTTCATCCATTTTTCCCAGCGGGCACGCAGTTCGGCATCGTCTTTAGCCCATTCGAGTCTTTTGCCATCGGCTTCCAGCACGTCATTTTTGCTGAAATCCATTGGTTTGCTCAACATTTCGCGGTACCAGCTCTGCGTTTTCGGCAGGGCCTGATCGAACAATTGCATCGAAAGATCAAAAAACTGGAAGGTGCCCGCATTGGCCTGGTCGTCCAACTGTTGTTCAAACTGTTTCAGTTGTTCAATATCGGCTTTAGTGAAGTAGCGCTTGCTGTTATCAATATCTTTGAGATACAGATGGTACACTTCTTTTGAAAATCCATCGTCCAGTACTTTGGGCTGGAAGTGGAGGCGGTTGAGGCCTTGCAGGAGCGCCTGCATGAGTGCAGCCTCCTTTTGTGGATTGGGTTCCGGCTTCTGGAAGGGGTTGAGCGCCTCTGTAAAAATAACGAGACCCACGATTCCCACAAAAGAGAAGAGCAGAAGAGATGATTTTAATTTCATATCCAAGATAAATTTGTCAAGGTCAAATTTGCCAAAAGGCCTGAAGGAATGGAACATCGCTCGGTAGTGTGTTTTTGAATGTACAAAGATAACAACGATTCGCAGGTTTCGGATTTTACACCATTGCTCAATTTTACGTGTCGCAGCAGATCAAACGAAAGATCGGCTACTTTGTGTGCTCCGTTCCCATTTTTTCTACAAACAAACGAAACTAAAGGCTTTTCGTTGCATTTCATGTAGATGCTATGTGACTTTCAGACAAACAACAGTAAAAAGGGTCACGGGGTTTGGTTTTTGTTCGCCAAACTATTTGGCATTACCTTTGCACTTTAATCGTGAATCGTCAATCGTGAGTTGTGAGTCGTGAATCGTCAATTTTGGGTGAAATACAAACTCACGATTGACATCTCACGTCTCACGTCTCACGATTGACGACTCACGTCTCACGATTACGCTATGATGGATTTCGGATACCTTTTACGCATTTTAGCCCGTCGCAAGTGGCTGATCATCGGCGCTATGGCAGTAGCGATGCTAGCTACTTATATGTTTATCGGTTTGCGACCGGAAAAATACAAGGCTTCCGTCATTATGGCCACAGGTATTGTCAATTACAAAGGTATTAATTCCGACAATTCCGATGCTTTTGTGCAGCAATACCAGGTGCAGAATGCTTTTTCCAACCTGATCGAGTTTGTACAGTCTCGTTCGAGCATTAAAATCCTGACGATCCACATGCTGCGGCACGACCTCTCCGCGAGCATCAACGGACTGGATAAACCGTTCAGAAAGGCTAATCCGAATTTTGCACAGTTTAGCCAGGACGAACAAAATCAATTGTTGGCAGATCTGTCCAAAATCAACCTGGATAGCATCAACGACCCATCTTTCAGCCAGCAGTTCGACTATTTGCTCGATAAAATTGCCCGCGGCTACGGGTACGACCACGATGCTATTCAGCGCAGCCTGTCCGTGAAACGCAAGGGCGAAACGGATTACCTGTCCATTGAAGTGGTGACCGAATATCCCGTCCTGTCGCAATACATGACCAATACTTTTACCACCCGCTTTTTGAGGTATTACCACAACATTTCCGTGCGTGAAAAGCGCAAAAACGTGGAAAGTTATACCAAGTTAGCCGCTGAAAAAAAGTATGTGGTGGATTCTATCAACAACCTGCGCTTCGAATACCTGAAAGCAAAAGGTTTGCCAGTTCTCGGCAAACAAAGCGAGGAATTGGTCGGACAAATTACCAAACTCGAAATAGAACGCCAGCGCGCCGAATCCCTCAAAAAATCGGCGGCGGGATCGGTCGAACGGATCAAAAAATATGAAGACACCCGCGAGTCGCGCGATGCCCGGGAAATCCAGAACCGGGTGGAAGAAAAAAACAATACCGTCGACCAGATGGAACGCGTTCGCGAACTGACGCAGAAAAGCCTCGAAGCCAAAGGTAAAGACCCCGATGTGGAGTCCGAACTGGCCGAAGCAAAATCGGAACTCAACGCTTCCGTACGCGGTTCGGCCCGCATACAAGGTAAACTGCGCACAGAAGACTCCAAACGCACCAAAGAAGACTTGTACAAGGAGCGCGTTGCTTCAGATCTCGACCGCATCGATGCGGAGGAAAACTATTCTCAACTGAACAACGAAATCTGGTCGCTGAAAAACAAACTCGGCTCGATGGTGGTCAGCGATGAAATCTCAACCCGCCTGCTGACGGAAGAAGCGCGGGCAGTAGATGAATTCGACAAAGTGAACGAACAACTCATCACTGCCAAACTCAACCTGGAAAACGCAGAAAACCCGCTTTCCATCGTTGAAAATGCGCAGCTGCCCGAATGGCCTGAACCCAACCGGCAGACACTGCTCAGTATTTTTGCAGCCATTGTCACCGGCACCTTGGCAATCATCGCCCTTTTTCTGCTGGCTTATTTGGATAGCAGTCTGCAATCGCCCGATCTGTTTAAAAAATACACCAACCAGTTGCCCCTGATCGGCTCTATCAGTGCCGTTCCGGTAAAAGGCCTTAATTTTGAAACGCTTTTCGCGGCAAAAAATGCAACGCAGCCTGTGACGGTTTTTCGGGAAAGCCTGCGCAAACTGCGTTCTATTTTGTTGCAAAATCCAGAACGGATCTACCTGGTTGTCAGCCTGAAAGACGGGGAAGGAAAAACGTTTACCATGCATTCGCTGGCGCATTCGCTGGCCGCCAATCACAAGCGCGTGTTGATGCTTGACGCCAATTTTAAAACCCCCTTGTCTGAAGAATATTCTGACACGCCTACCCCCAACAGCGCTGTGTTGAATAAAATCATTCGCGACAATGGCTTTGCCAATATTTTCCTGATGAAAAACCCCGCTGAAGACCTCAAAACGGAGCAACGGGTAGATATTATCGGCAATGTAGGCATTCAAAAATCGCCCTCCGAGATACTCGATCCGGAGCGTTTCCGGCATTTCCTGACCGAACTGAGCGGTCATTACGACTACATTTTGATGGAAGCGGCATCGCTCAATCAATATTCCGATGCTTACGAATTGGTATCCTTTGCGGATAAAGTGATTGCAGTGTTTAACGCCAAATCGAACATCAGCCACGCCGACACCGAAGCGCTGGAGAACCTGCGGGAACTCCGGGAAAAATTTGCCGGGGCCATCCTGACCGAGGTGAACGCAAGAAATATGAACTAAGCCGGCCATGCCAACCGCGTCGAATTACTGGCTTCGTTCCGGCTTTTTCACCCTGTTGGAAAAAGGTATGGCGCTGGTATTCAGCCTCGGCACCGCGATGTTGCTGCTGCGGATGCTGAGCAAGGAAACCTTCGCAGCCTGGGGGCTATTTACCATTATCGGTTATTTTGTGGAAATGGGCCGAAGCGGACTGATCCAGAACGGTCTGGTGCGCACGCTGGCTACCCATAAAAAGGATCGTCCCACTTATTCCGCCATTTCCTCGGTTTCCTTTGCCATCAACCTGGCGTTTTCCCTGATCTCCAATGTGCTGCTGTGGCTCTGCGCCCACTGGATCGCCGAACAATACGCCCTGCCACAATTGTCGCTGTTGCTGCCGGTGTATTTCCTGACCAACTTAATCATGGCGCCTTTTACGCACTGCTCCTTTGTGCAACAGGCCAATTTCGAGTTTCGCGGTGTGTTCTGGGGCGCGTTTTTTTATCGCGGCGCCTTGTTTGCCTGGATCGCTCTTTGCCGGCTCGGCGGATATGCCATCGAATTACAAGAACTCGCCCTGGCGATGCTGGCAGGCGGTGCGCTGGGCGCACTGGCATCCTGGTACTTCGCCCGTCCTTTTTTGTCTTTTTCCCCAAAAATTGATCTGTATTGGGTAAAGGAATTATTGAGTTACGGAAAATACGTGCTGGGCACCAACCTGAGCACGATGTTTTATAAAAACATCGACAAACTGTCGCTGGGCTACTTGCTGGGGCCTGCTGCTTTTGCGGTGTACGATGCGGCGGGTAAGGTCACGCAAATGATTGAAGCGCCTTCGTTCAGCATCGCGGCGGTGGTCTTCCCTAAAAGCGCCGAACGTATGGCGCTGGAGGGCGCCAAAGGCATCCGCTCGCTGTACGAACAAAGTGTCGGGGCTATCTTAGCCATCATCCTGCCTTTTTTGCTGGCGGTGCTGGTTTTTGCGGAACTGATCATCCGGATTTTTGCCGGCGCACAATATGCCGATTCCGCCGACGTGCTGCGACTGACCGCCTTTTTCGGTTTGTTCCTGCCTTTTGCCGTGCAGTTCGGCACCGTGCTGGATTCCACCGGCAAACCGGGCCTGAATTTTGCTTGTACCCTGTTTACGGCATTGCTCAACTGGACGCTGAGTGTCATTTTTGTTCGGCAGTTCGGACTGTTTGGAGCGGCTTTTGCCACCCTGGCCGGTTATGCGATCAGTTTTGTAGTGATGCAGTATTTTTTATATAAATTTTTCAAAATCAATGCCTTGAATGCATTCCGATACGTGCCGGGGTTTTATAAAACGGCCTGGAAGATGTTTACAGGGATGAGGAATGAGGGATGAGGAATGAGGAATGACCCAGCGTTATGTCGGACATCACGCTCGGTCATTCCTCA
>JAYSZC010001090.1:0-2510 GCA_043738235.1 Lewinellaceae bacterium
GTTTTTGGTGTGTGGTGTTTCGTGTTTCGGCCGCTTCACTTTTGGAGTATTTCGGAATTATCAACAAACATAATTTTCGATTAATTCTTTGCAAATGCTTGATAGTCAACACTGATAACCAATAACTAATAACGGATAACTAAAAAATGAACTGGATAAAAGTGATTCGCAATGCCGCAGTGGTAACCCTGATTGCATTTACCATTTCATCGGTACTGATGCTTTTTCTCAATAGCCGGGTGAACTGGGCGCAACAAGGCACCACGGCTGTCTTTTTTTTCCTGGGTAGCAGTGTAGTGCTCTTTTTGCAGGAGCGCAAGGCAAACAAGCAATCCTCAGATAACAATGAGTCATGAAAAACCTGGAATTTTCACTCGACGGACAGGATCATATTCAACTCAATAACCTGTTGAAAGTCCTGCACCTCGTGGGTACCGGCGGAGAAGCCAATGCTAGAATTGACAATGAAGAAGTGCGGGTGAATGGCGAATTGGAGACCCGGAGACGTAAAAAGTTACGGGCAGGTGATAAAGTGGAATTTGGGAAAGTGACCATTACTTTGCTTTAACGGAGCAAACGAGGGTGTCTCGTAAGACTCTGCTAAAAAAAAGAGCCGAATTTTATTTTTTATCGAGTGCTAAACTTTCCAGGTTTTAAAAACCTGAAAAGTTTTTGGTAGCGAAACCGAAAGATTCTGACGATTGAAATTGAAACATCGGGACATTACCGAATAAAAGAATAAAGGGTTTGAAATTCAAACCTGCAAGAAAAGTACACAAGACAATGACTGCATTACTGATACTTTTTACCACTGCCATCGCAACGCTGTTCACAGGGCTGACGAAAAACCGTTCCCTGTTGCAGCCGATTGCACTGATTGGTTGCCTGCTGGCGCTGGGCGCTACTTTTTACAGCCCCATGGGCTGGAATGAGCGCTACATTTCGATGTTTCAGTTCGACAACTTTGCGCTGGCTTTTTCGGGCGTGGCCATTTTGGCTGCAACGCTCATCATCGGCCTGAGCGGCTGGGGATTTCGCCACCTGAACGATACGCTGGGCGATAATTACGGATTGATCCTGTTTAGTTTATGCGGCGCGCTGTGCATGTTCTCCTTTACCAATATGGTCATGCTGTTCCTCGGCATTGAAATCCTTTCCATTCCACTGTACGTGCTGGCCGGAAGTCGCCGGGACGACCTTCAGGGCAATGAAGCCGCTCTGAAATACTTCCTGATGGGCGCATTTGCAACGGGTATTCTGTTGTTCGGCATGACACTGGTGTACGGCGCTACCGGTAGTTTCGACCTGGCCATTGTGAATGAATCCATCGCAACAGGTAAAGGTTCATCGGGTATGTTGCAGGTCGGTATTGTGCTCATCATCGTTGGTTTGGGTTTTAAAATTTCTGCCGTTCCTTTCCATTTCTGGGCGCCCGATGTGTACCAGGGCAGCCCCAATCTGGTGACTACTTTTATGGCTACCGTGGTCAAAACGGCGGGTATTGCTGCGTTTTACCGCTTGTTTTCCATGGCATTTGGACCGGCGATGGACTTCTGGAGCGTCCCGGTCACCGTCATTGCGGCACTGACCATGACGGTTGCTAACATGACCGCCATTTTCCAGACGAATTTTAAACGTATGATGGCCTACTCGTCCATTTCACATGCGGGTTATTTATTGCTGGCCATCCTGGCAATCGGTACGCCCGGGAGCGAGGGCGCCCTGTTGTTTTATACGCTGACGTATTCGCTGGCAACGATTTGCGCTTTCGGCTGTTACATGGTGGTAGCCGAGCAAAACGGCGACGGATCCTTTTCGGGCTTTCATGGTTTGAGCAAAAAACAACCGCTGCTGGCCGCTGTTTTGGCCATTTCGATGTTGTCGCTGGCCGGTATTCCGCCCACTGCCGGTTTCTTTGGTAAATATTTCCTCTTTTCGGCAGCTTTTGCCAAAGCGCCCTGGCTGATCGTGCTCGCGGTCATCAATTCCGCCATTTCGATTTACTATTATTTTAAAATCATCATTGCGATGTATTTCAGCCGGGAAGAAAACGTTTATGAAACAGGTGTTCCCGTGGGCGTACGCTGGGTGGTTTTGGCAGGCATGTTGCTGATTGCCCTGTTGACTTTAATGCCTGGCAGTGTGTATGCCTGGATATGAGTTAAAAGGGCAAATGTGCAAAGGGCAAAAAGCAATGCAAATCAATGAGTTACAGAAGATTTAGTATTAACTAATTTTGCACGCCTACTTAAACGCCTGATTTTTCAACTCGTTTTAGAACCAGATCAATGAAATCACTGAAATTTTTAGCGCCCGCAGTTTTGATAGCGCTTGTCATACTAAACGCTTGCCGGCAAGACGTCAAGCAGACCACCGCTACGCCCGCGCTTACTTCGTCCACTCAAGATGCCAAAGTAAAACCCGACCTCTATCTTTTTGCCACAACGGTCGACAAGTTGAATTTGCGCGACCAGCCGAATAAAGCCGGAAAAGTCATCGCTCAATTTGCA
>JAYSZC010001091.1:0-6210 GCA_043738235.1 Lewinellaceae bacterium
CTGGCAGGACTTGTTTTCTTCCTGGCTTGTTTGTCGAAAGAAAATGCCGTGACCTTCGTCGCAGTTATTCCCCTTGCCTTATGGGTTTTCCGATCCGCCTCCGCCGGGGCCATTATTCGCCATACAACGCCCGTTGTCGTCGGTTTTTTGGTGTTTTTCATCATTCGGGGCACAATATTGAACTGGAAATTTGGCGGCGCGCCGATGGAATTGATGAACAACCCCTACCTCAAAATTTCGGGCGCGGAGTGGGTGCCGTTTGCGCCTGCCGAAAAATTAGCCACCATCTTTTTCACCCTCTGGAAATATGTCCAGTTGCTTTTTGTACCACACCCGCTTACCCATGATTATTACCCGAAGGTTATTGATAAAATGACCTTTGCAAACCTCGCGGTATTGGCGAGTGTGGCGCTGTATATCGGAATGGCTGTTTACGCGATACGGGGCATCGGCAAACGCGATCCCCTGCGTTTCGGTATCTTGTTTTATTTGCTGACACTGAGCATCGTTTCTAACTTTGTTTTCCCGATCGGTACCAACATGGGCGAACGTTTTGCCTTCATGCCTTCCGTCGGATTTTGCATGGTGCTGGTTTCACTATTGTTTGCATTTTGGTTAAAAAATAACAACCTGAAGCTATTGCTGGGTATATTCGGGGGCATTATCCTGCTTTTTTCCATTAAAACGATCATCCGAAACAATGCCTGGGAATCGAATGAAAAACTCTTTTTCACGGATGTGCATGTTTCCCAAAACAGTGCAAAAATTCGCAATGCCTGCGGCGGCGTGTTGTTTGAAAAAGCAGCCAACGAAAAAAATGAAGTACGGCGGAGTGAACTGTGTAACCAGGCCTTGTTGCACCTCAACAAAGCCATCGAAATATATCCGAATTACAGCGATGCATTTGTCAGCCGCGGCGGTGCGCATTATTACCTGAAACAATTCGACGAGTCTATCGCCGATTATCGCCGGGCGGTGGAGCTGTCAACCAGCTCTGAACGCTGGAAAACCTACTTAGCCCTGGCCCTGCGCGACGGAGGCCGTTTTCAGGGCGAACAACGGGGCAACCTGCCCTTGGCAGCAAATTACCTGAATGAATCCTGGCAAATCAATCCCACCGATGCAGAAACGGCCCGACTGCTGGGGGTTTCCCAGGGCGTGCAGGGTGATAATGCGGGCGCGATCAAGTGGTTTACCAAAGCCCTGGAACTGGCTCCGGATGTTGCGTTGTATATGTACGACCTGGGGCAGGCTTACTCGGCTTCCGGCGACTTAGCCAGAGGAGAAGCGCTGCGGCAACAGGCATTGGCGAAGGATCCGAAATTGCTGGAAGGAAGGGGGAGATAACAAAGGGCAATTGAATAAGGGACAAAGGGCAAAAATGTGTACTCGAAACATTTTCAATCATTGATCCACAAATCACCCGCCGGGGCAATGGTCGTAACCACTCCGTCATTCATTACCTTTTCCTGCTGATTGATGCCTTCCTGGTGAATGGCTTCCAGGAACAGGCTGATAAACTCGCGGCTCAGTTCATTTTTTTCCGCCCGGCGGCGGCAGGCATCCGCCAGCGCGCGCCAGCGTTCAGGTTGGAAAATGGCGATATTTTTGTCTTTTTTGACGTATCCGATTTCGCGCACCATTTGCATACGCTGTGCGATCAGGTGGATGATTTCTTCGTCGAATTCATCAATCTGTTGCCGGAAATTTTCAATTTTTAACTGGTAATCGGGATCGTCGGAAGTGGCGCTCCGGCGAATAAGGGAGCCGGTCAACTGCCCGAATTGTTCGGGTGTAATTTGTTGTGCGGCATCGCTCCAGGCTGTGTCGGGCGCAGGGTGTACTTCTACCATCAGGCCGTTGAAATTCAGATCGTATGCTTTTTGGGCTGTTTCGGCCAGGATGTCGCGTCGCCCGCAAATGTGGGAAATATCGCAGATCACTTCCAGTCCGGGGAATTCCTCCATCAGGTCGATGGCCATTTGCCAGCGCGGTACGTTGCGGTATTTGGAGTCGCCATAGGTGGAAAAACCCCGGTGAATGGCCGCAATGCGCCGCAGTCCAACTTTGTATAGGCGTTCTATGGCCCCGACCCAGAGTTTGTAATCTGGATTCACAGGGTTTTTGACGATCACCGGGATGTCGGTACCTGCCAGGGCATCGGCAATTTCCTGCACTGAAAAGGGGTTTACCGTGGTGCGGGCGCCAATCCAGAGCACATCCACACCGTATTTGAGGCATTCATACACGTGCTGGGCATTGGCCACTTCGGTCGTGGTTTTCATGCCCGTTTCTTTTTTCACCCGCCGCAACCAGGCCAGACCGGGTACGCCGATCCCTTCAAAAGCACCCGGCCGGGTACGCGGTTTCCAGATACCCGCCCGGAAAAGGTCCGGCTGGAAATCTTTCAGGCCGTGAGCAGTGGTCAGTACTTGCTCTTCCGTTTCTGCGGAGCAAGGGCCGGCGATGAGAATGGGGCGCTTATTTTCAGGAAAAATGGGTTGAAATTGCATAAATATGATTTTTGGGTGGTGATTTTTATGATGAATGGAACACGGATTTTGGGTTAAAGATGGAACACGGATTGAAGGGATGAGACACGGATTTTTCCCGATTTAGAGTTGACGCGGATCAAATATATTCAATTTTAAAAAAACAGGTCAAATCTAAATCGGGAAAAATCCGTGTCTCATCCCTTCAATCCGTGTTCCATCTTTATTCCAAAATCCGTGTCTCATCCCTCCAATCCGTGTTCCCTCTTGCGAATCAAGGTCAGTTTATCAAGGTAATCATCCAATGTCCCGTTTTGCTGCGCCTGTATCAGCGCCGAACCGATGATCGCCACATCCGCCACTTCTGCCACAAGGCGAGCCTGTTCCGGGGTTGAAATACCAAATCCGATGCCGATTCTTTTGGCCGGGGAAGATTGTTTGATGCGGTCTATCACTCCCTGCAAACGTGGATGCAGGCTGAAAGTGCTGCCGGTTATTTTGAAATCGGACATCAGGTAATAGAAGTCGAAATCCATGGCCAGCAGTTTTTCCAGGCGAGCATCGGAGACGTTGGCAGCAAGGACAGGAACTAATTTTAATGATGAATGATGAATGATAAATGATGAATCGTCTACGGGCAGATCGGGGAAGATGAGATGCCTGATTTGTAGTGCACTCATGGCTTCGATAAATTTCTTTATCCCGTAAGCATACACGCGGTTGACATAAGACATCACCATAATTTCCTGCTCCGGGTATTTGTCGCGAATGGTTCGGATGGCTGCAAGGCTGTCATCCACACTGACATGCTGCCGCTCCACCGCTTCCTGACAGGCTGCAGTAATCACCGGCCCGTCAGCCGTCGGGTGCGAAAAAGGAATTTGTAATTCCAGGATGGCTATCCCGGCCCCGATGTAGGTCTCCGCTGTTCGGATACTTTCTTTCAGCGTCGGGTATCCGAGCACTAAGTGACCCATCACGGGCATGGTATGTGTTGCTAGGATTTCCATTTTTTCTTGTCTCGATTTTATAAGTACATCGGTAAAAAACAAGCTTGAACTAAATGCATTGTAACTCATTTGTTATCATTGCCCTTCGCTTTTTGCCCTTTTAGTTATTTCAACAGGTGCTTGGCGTACGCGATCAGGCTTTCTTCCTGAAAATGCCGCATGGTAATAAACAGGTCTTTTTCGCCGCGCCCGGAGGCATTCACGACCACAATTTTATCTTTCGGAAGCGTGGCAGCCAGTTCGAAGCCATGCGCGAATCCGTGTGCCGATTCCAGTGCGGGTATCAGCCCTTCCATGCGGGCCAGGCGTTGTACGGCTGCCAGGGCTGCTTCGTCGCTTGCGGTTTCAAATTGCACCCGGCCTTCATCGGCTAAGTACGCCAGAATCGGGCTGACGCCGCAGTAATCCAGTCCTGCCGAAACGGAATGCGTGGAAGCGATATTTCCGTCGCCGTCCTGCAAAAAATAGGAGTGGTAGCCTTCAAAAATGCCGAGTTGGCCGTGCAGGACTTTCGCTGCGTGTTCGCCTGCCAGCACACCCCGTCCGCCCGCTTCCACGCCGATCAACCCGACTTCTTCATTGTCGAGGAAATCGTAAAACATCCCCATCGCATTGGAGCCGCCACCCACACAGGCCACGCAATAGTCGGGCAGGCGGCCCGTGGCTTCTATACACTGGCTGCGAATTTCTTCTCCCACTACTTTCTGGAAAAAGGTGTTCATGGCAGGGTAAGGATGCGGTCCGACCGCCGAGCCGAGCAAGTAATAACTCTCCGGATTGGCCACCCAGTCCTTAAAAGCGGCAATAACGGCGTCGTTGAGCGTCTGGCTGCCGTCTTCGACCGGCACCACTTTTGTGCCGAGCAGTTCCATCCAGTACACGTTGGGGCGCTGCCGCTCGTAGTCTTTGCGGCCCATGTACACCGTGCAGTCCAGACCGAATCGGGCGCAGACCGCTGCCGTGGCGTAACCGTGTTGTCCGGCGCCGGTTTCTGCAATGATGCGCTTTTTCCCAAGTCGCTTTGCCAGTAAAATCTGCCCGATGCAGTGGGTGATTTTATGCGCGCCGGTGTGGTTCAGGCCTTCGTTTTTCAGAAATAACTGCGCGCCGCCGATTTCTTCCGTTAGTCGAGGTAGGGGCGTGAAGGCCGTCGGGCGGCCTGAAAAAGTGTGCAGGGTGTCGTGGAATTCGGCCAGAAAGGCCGCATCGAATTTAAGTTCGTCAAAAGCGGCCGCTATTTCCAGCAGCCCGGGCAGCAGTACTTCCGGCACAAAACAGCCGCCATAAGGCCCGAAATAGCCCTCGGATTGTAAAATCAGGTCTTTATGCGCAGTTTGTGTGGTGTGCATTATTGTTGAGAATGTTGAGGGTTGAGGTTGTTGACGCGAGCTGCTCAGCATTTTATTTTTGTATTAATGTATCAGTACGATGATACAAAGGTATGGGAAAGGTTTTGGGAAATGCAAGGGGTTGGAGGAAAAAATTGTTGGAGCGCCTGTACCGGCTGCGTTAGCTGCCGGATGCGTCCACGTTACGGAACACGTTACGGTGTATGTCGCGGTGTGCTTTACGGTGTACGCTACTTTTGTCTGGCGGGATCCGTCCACTCTACGGAACACGTCACGGTATATGTCACGGAACACTCTACAGTGTACGCTACTTTTTGTCATCTGGCGGGATCCGTCCACTCTACGGAACACGTTACGGTTATGTCACGGTGCGCTCTACGGTGTACGCTACTTTTGTTATCCTGGCCGGGATCCGTCCACGCTACCGAACCCGTCACGGTATATGTCACGGAACACTTTACGGTGTACGCTACTTTTGTTATCCTGGCCGGGATCCGTCCACGCTACCGAACCCGTCACGGTATATGTCACGGAACACTCTACGGTGTACGCTACTTTTGTTATCCTGGCCGGGATCCGTCCACGCTACCGAATCCGTCACGGTATATGTCACGGAATTATTAATTATTTGTGGTTTTCCGGCTGAAAAGACTTTTTAGTTCTTTTCCCGTGTCGGAACGGATAACAAATAACTGTTAACTGATAACAGAGGTGCCTGCGGTCAATTTTACAGGATAGGTTTTTAAGGTGATGCCAAATTTATTAGAATAGGCTACGCGCGTTGTTTCCAGAAAATCTTCCAGCGCTTCCGTTTTTACTAAATTGATGGTACAGCCGCCAAAACCCCCGCCCATCATGCGGGAGCCGAGTACGGCGGGGTTGGTGCGGGCCGATTCCACCAGGAAATTGATTTCCGGGATGCTCACTTCGTATTCCAGGTTCAGGCCGTCGTGGGTTTGAAACATCAGTTGGCCGAGGGTGGCGAGATCGTTTTGTTGCAGGGCGGCACAGGCCAGTTCCACACGGGCGATTTCTTCCACTACGTATTTGCAGCGGCGATAAACGACCGGACGCAGCGCTTGTTCGTGCTTTTTCAACAACTCCGGCGACACATCGCGCAGACTCGAAATACCCGGATCGTATTGTTTCAACACCGCCACGCCTTCCTCACATTCTGCACGGCGGGTATTGTACTCGGAATCGACGAGGGTATGTTTTACGCCCGAATCGCACAAAACGAGGCTGAAACCGGGCGCATCGAAGGGGAAATACGCGTACTCCATGCTGCGGCAATCGAGCCGTACCACCGTGTTTTCCCTGCTGAAGACCGAAGCGAACATATCCATGATGCCGCATTTC
>JAYSZC010001092.1:0-6207 GCA_043738235.1 Lewinellaceae bacterium
TTTTAAGCAAACTTCTTAAAAAAATCCGCCGGCACGTTCAAACTTCTGAATTTTGTGTTTTTCCGGTTCCACACCGGATTGTTACTTTTTTTATAAACAATTGACCATGCGCTTATTTTGCACGATTGCACTGGTTTTGGGGCTTTTTTCAAGTCTTGATGCCCAAGTTTCAACACCTGGTTTTTGGACGCCTCTTGCACAGGAAGCGATTGCGCTGCCGGCAAACGCCCAACGAACAATTCAACCTGCTGCGCTGGCGACATTCCAGTTAGATTATAATGCATTGGAAACAGCGCTCAAAACCGCGCCGATGGAATTTACACAAGCCGCCCGGGAGTGCGCCCTGCTGCTCGAACTGCCGATGGCCGACGGTTCGATGCGTGCTTTCCGCGTAGTGGAATCGCCTGTGATGGCGCCCGAACTGGCCGCCAAATTCCCGGCTATTCATACCTATTCGGGTGTGGCGACGGATGGATCGGGCGTAATAGTCCGGCTCGGAGTGGGATATAAAGGATTCCATGCTTTTATATTCGGAGACGAACGCGGAAGCCAGTCGGTACGACCTTATGCGGAAGAACAGAACAATGTTTACATGGCGTATAAAGTTTCCGATTTGCCTGTAGACCCAGCTTCTGAAGGCATGATAACATGCGGGACGCACGATTCCTGGAACCCTCAGGAGGATGTATCCCGTGTAGAACAGGTAGCAGTATCCGAGCGCTCCGCAGAACCCGTAAATCTGAAAGTGTACAGACTCGCTGTAGCTGCACAAGCGGAATATTCCATTTTTAACGGCGGCACCAAACCGCTGGTACTCAGCGCCATCGTCGAGGCTATAAATTTTATCAACGCCATCCAGGAACGGGATTTCGGGATTCGTTTCCAGTTGATAACCAACAATGATGCAATTATTTACCTGGATCCTGCTACCGATCCATTTACTTCAGGTGTTGATGTCCCTAGCACCTGGTTTGGTGAAAATCCCGGCGCCATCAATCCGGTGATTGGTATAAATAATTACGATGTCGGTCACGCCTTCTGTAAAAGAGTGGTAAGCCCATATGGTACGATAGGTATTGCAGAGTTAGGCAGCGTTTGTAAAATCTTATCGAAAGCACGGGCTGCCTCTTCCGATTTTTCGCCGAATTCTGAAAAATTTTATATCACTACCGCCCATGAAATGTGCCACCAATTGAGTGGATTGCATAGCTGGAATTATTGTCCCGGCAATGAAGGGAGTTTAAATCCCGGCGGCGCCTTCGAACCGGGCAGCGGATCCACCATTATGTCATACACCAGGGCTTGCGGTACTCAGGACCTTCAATCTCAGGAAGACCCGTACTTCCACCTTGGCAATATTATGCAGGTGAAAAATTTTGTGGCGCAAGGGGAGGGCAACCTTTGTGGCGAATCGCTTGACACGGATAATAATACCCCGACAGCAACGACCGACATACCGGTCAGTGGACTTTATTTGCCCATCAGTACACCTTTTACCCTGACCGGCAGCGGCAGCGACCCGGATGGCGATGCACTGACTTATTGCTGGGAACAATACGATCTGGGAGATAGTACCCCCTTGGGCGAACCCGAAGGCGACGCGCCTACTTTTCGCTCCTATTTGCCTACATCGACACCGGTTAGAACCTTACCCCGCATTCAAACGATCATTAGCAACACCCCTTCCAATGCGGAAGTGTTGCCCACGTACAACCGCATGCTCACGTTTCGCATGACGGTGCGCGACAACCATCCCGTCGCAGGAGCCATCGATTGGGTGGAAGTGGAAATGCGATCTACTACTACCGCAGGGCCGTTTTTAGTCACGTACCCGAATGAATTGCTCAGCTGGAAGGTGGGTGAAAATCAAATTGTTACCTGGGATGTGGCCAATACGGATGGCCCTTTAGTCAAGTGTCAGTCTGTGAACATTCGTCTGAGCCTCAACGGCGGACAGACTTATCCCGTTTTGCTGGCATCGGGTGTGCCCAACTCCGGTCGTTATTGCATCAAGGTGCCGAATAATGTTACAAATGCCGCGCGCATCCGGGTGGAAGCCAACGACCATATCTTTTTTGATATTTCCAATGCCAACTTTAGCATACAACAGCCTGTAACGCCCGATTTTAGTATTTGCAGCGGTAATCTGAAAGAAATAGTCTGCCTGCCGAATAACTATACGACGCTCATCACGACTTCCGCCATACAGGGATTTGACAGTCCGATCACACTTTCGGTCAGCGGCCTGCCTGCCGGAGCGACGGCAACATTCAGCCCAAATCCGGTACAAGCCGGCAACAGCAGTGCGATGACCATCGAGTTTTCGCCGGATCAATCGGAAACCACCTTCAACGCTACGGTGCAGGCAGAGGCCGGCGTCACCCGATCCTACGACCTGGAACTGACCACTGTGCGCAATGATTTTTCAGCTTTTGAAATGCTCAGCCCGGCCGATGGAGCGTCGGGGGTCACTCTGTCTCCTGCTCTGCGGTGGAATGCTGTACCGGACGCTAATGTTTATGAAGTGGAACTGGCTACTAACCCGTCTTTTGAAGCGGGCGTAATAGTGGCATCCGCATACAATGTTGCCATTGATAGTTTCGACCTTCCCAACTTTCTGAACCAGGGTCAGGCTTACTACTGGCGTGCCCGCCCCAAAAACGAGTGCGGTGCCGTCGAGTGGTCGGGACCCTTTGTATTTATGGTGCAAATACAAACCTGCCTCACTTTTAATGCCACGGATTTGCCGAAAAATATCTCTTCCAACGGAATGCCTACGATTGAATCTAAAATCACCGTTCCTTCCGGCGGAGCGATCAGCAGTGTGAGTGTAAAAAAAGTACAGGGTTACCACGACTTTTTCGGCGACCTCGAAGTGCGCTTGGTCAGACCCACCGGCGGCAATGTGTTGTTGTTCAAAAGCAGGTGCAGCTCCTATGCCGGCAACTTCAATATTGCATTCGATGACCTTGCCAATACAACCTTTACCTGTCCGCCGCCACAAAATAATGCCATTTCCAAACCCGCCGAGACCCTGGGCGCTTTCAATGGCCAGGATGCAGCAGGAGAATGGATTTTAAGGGTAAAAGACAATCTTCCCAGTTCCGGCGGGCAATTGGTAGGGTTCCAATTGGAATTATGCTCCGGCGTTTCGCTCAACGGCCCGTTTATTGTCAATAATAATTCCCTGCAATTGCCCTCCGGCAGCAATGCCGCCATCACCACCGGTCTGCTCAAAACGGAAGATGCCAATAATATGGCAGATCAACTGACGTACACGCTTATTACAATTCCCGCTTTTGGT
The DNA here is from genome assembly GCA_043738235.1 of Lewinellaceae bacterium. GTDB lineage: Bacteria > Bacteroidota > Bacteroidia > Chitinophagales > Saprospiraceae > M3007. The sequence goes on from JAYSZC010001092.1 coordinate 3,305, forward strand.
ATTCTGCAGAAAAACTGGGGCGGCGCTATGAAAGCCGGCGACCAGTTTACACAAACGGAACTCGACAACGGCGCGATTCGCTACTTCGACTACGGTTTCAATACCAGCACCGATGATTTCCGTTTTGCCGTAACAGACGGTGAAGGCGGCCTGGCAAGCGGTTCCTTTACGATTCAGACATTGGTATCCGGCACAAAAGAGCTGCAACAAAACATTGCGTTCGATCTGGCGCCCAACCCGGCGGACGAAACGGTTCGTATTTCATTCGGCGAAGCCCTGAACACGGATACGCAGATCACAATTTTCAATACTGCCGGCCAACTGCTGCGCAGCCAAACACTCAGCAGCGGAAATGTGACCATAGTTATGCAGGTTTCGGATTTGCCGCAAGGCGTGTATACCGTTCTGGTTTCCAACAGCAAGGCAACGGGCGTTCGGAAACTGGTTGTCAAGTAAGTCCGAAGTGCGAAGTCGTCAGTGCGAAGTCGTTATTAGTCAGTCACTTAAATTAAGTATTGGAATGGGGTTAAAACCCCCGACATCGACCTTTTCATGTTCCCCCCGGCTGAAGCCGGAGGTTATTAAAAAAGAAGTACAATGAGCAGTGTTTTGGATACCTCGAACTTGAGATGAAATGTTTAATAACCGGCGGCTTCAGCCGGCGGCAATTGGCGCCAACCATCCGGGGTTTTAACCCCACAACTTGGTGGTAAACGCAAATTTCAAAAACTTAAGTGACTGAGTATTATTACGAAGTGTGTAGTGAGTCCGAAGTATGGCAGTCTATCTTTTTTTCAAAAACACCTGACTTAAGCATGAATACAAAATTAGTTCATATCAAATCTTCTATAACACATTGGTTTCCAGTGAATTTTACCTTTTTTAATATGCGCCTGATCTATTCAATCACCCTGGTTTTGGGGCTTTTTTCAAGCCTTACAGCCCAAGTTTCAACACCCAATTTTTGGACGCCCGTGGCGCCGGACGCCATTGCGCTGCCTGCGAACGTCCAGCGTACCATACAACCATCAGCCTTTGAAGCATTCCAGTTAAATTATAATGCCATGGAAACGGCGCTCAAAACCGCGCCGATGGAATTTACAGAAGCCGCCCGGGAGCAAGCCCTGCTGCTCGATCTGCCGATGGCCGACGGTTCGATGCGTGCTTTCCGCGTAGTGGAATCGCCGGTGATGGCGCCCGAACTGGCAGCCAAATTTCCGGCTATTCATACCTATTCGGGTGTGGCGACGGATGGTTCCGGCGTAATGGTTCGGCTCGGCATGGGGTATAAAGGATTCCATGCATTTATATTCGGAGATGAAAGTGGAAGCCAGTCGGTACGACCTTATGCGGAAGGCCGGAATAATGTTTACATGGCGTACAAAGTTTCCGATTTGCCTGTAGATACAGCTCCCGAAGGCATGATAAAATGCGGGACGCATGATTCGTGGAACCCTCAGGAGGATGTATTCCGTGCAGAGCAGCGCTCCGCAGAACCTGTACAACTGAAAGTGTACAGACTCGCTGTTGCTGCACAAGCGGAATATTCCATTTTTAACGGCGGCACCAAACCGTTGGTACTCAGCGCCATCGTCGAGGCTGTGAATTATATTACTGCTATTCAGGAACGGGACTTTGCCGTTCGTTTCCAGTTGATAGCCAACAATGATGCAATTATTTATCTGGACCCTGCTACCGATCCATTTACTTCAGGTGTCGATGCACCTGGCACCTGGCTTGGTGAAAATCCCAGCGCCATCAACCCGGTGATTGGTCTTAATAATTACGATGTCGGTCACGCTTTCTGTAAAAGGGTGATAAGCCCATTCGGAACAGTGGGGGTTGCATCTTTGGGCAGCGTTTGCGATATTTTGAGGAAAGGACAGGCATCCTCTTCCGATATTTCGCCGAATTCTGAAAAATTTTATCTCACTACCGCCCATGAAATGTGCCACCAACTGAGTGGATTGCATAGCTGGAGCAATTGTCCGGGCGCTCAAGACCAATTAGTCCCAAGCACTGCATTTGAACCCGGCGGTGGTACTACTATCATGTCTTACGCCGGTGCTTGCGGTACAGCCAATAATATTCAGCAAAACGAAGATACTTATTTTCATGTAGGGAACATTGTACAGGTGCGCAATTTTGTTGCAACAGGAGACGGCAACCTCTGCGGTGAAACCCTTTCAACCAATAATAATACGCCTGTTGCAGCGACGGATATTCCGGCTTTAGGTCTTTATTTACCTATCAGCACACCTTTTGTTCTGACCGGTAGCGGTAGCGATCCCGATGGCGATGTATTAAGTTACTGTTGGGAACAATACGATTTAGGCCCCTCCACGCAATTGGGTATGCCGACTGGCACTTCTCCGTCTTTTCGCTCTTTTCCGCCTGTTTCGATACCTTCAAGAACTTTTCCCCGCATTCAAACGGTGGCCGGCAACACCCCTTCCGTCTCGGAGGTGTTGCCTACTTACAACCGGCTGCTTACTTTCCGCATGACGGTGCGCGATAACCATGCCGGCGGCGGCGGTGTGGATTGGGTAGAAATAAAAATGCAGTCGACCACCACGGCAGGGCCGTTTTTAGTGACCTATCCGAATGAACTGCTTACCTGGAATGTAGGTGAAAACCAGGTTGTTTCCTGGAATGTGGCCAACACCGACGGCTCCCTCATCAACTGCCAATCCGTGAATATCCACCTGAGTACCAACGGCGGACTCACTTACCCCATTATGCTGGCTTCGGGTGTGCCCAACACCGGCAGTTATTGCATTGTGGTGCCAAATAATGTTACAAATAACGCCCGCATCCGGGTACAAGCAGACGATCACCTCTTTTTTGATATTTCCAATGCGAATTTCAGGATACAGCAGCCTCAAACAGCAGGTTTTACGGTG
>JAYSZC010001093.1:0-6194 GCA_043738235.1 Lewinellaceae bacterium
CGGAACGTTACCTGGTAAAAGTACTCAACGCTACCGTACAGGACGAGGTACTTACCGCCGAACCCTCCACTTTTAACCAGGAAAACCGACATACCGCACACGTTTCTTTTAATGAAAAAGGAGATGTGATGTATTATTCGGAATGCGATTTTATCAGCGATGCTGATATTCGTTGCGAATTGTACATGCGCCAACGCCAACCGGGAAACAACTGGGGGCCTGCTGTGAAATTGCCGGAGAGTATCAATATTCCGGGTTACACTGCTACCGGCTCCAGCGTTGGCAAAATTCCCGGAGAGGACAAGGAGGTATTGTATTTCGTCAGCGACCGCCCCGGTGGCAGGGGACTGCGCGATATTTGGTACAGCGTGATCGAGCCGGACGGGTTTGCCGCGCCGCTCAATTTGCCCCTCAATACAGCGGGTAATGACGTGACGCCTTTTTACCACTCCAACACGGGTACGCTGTATTACAGCACCGACGGTTTGCAGACGCTGGGCGGTTTCGATATTTACAAATCACAGGGATATGGTACCAAATGGAGCGACCCTGTACACATGGGCGTTCCGCTGAATTCAAGTTACAACGACGCTTATTTCACCCTGACACCGAATAGCCACACGGCCTTTTTGTCTTCCAACCGCCGGGGCGACCACAATAGTTCGGAAGAGGCTTGCTGCTACGATATTTTCAAAGCAGATCTGGTAAAACCGCAAATGCTTGCCATTACCTTCAACCGCCTGACCGGCGACTCGCTGTCGGCTACCACGATGCGTCTGGTGGAAATTACCCCAAACGGACCGGGTGAAGAAATCAAGGTAAAAGTGGCCGGAACCAACTTTGCATTTCCCCTGCAACCTGGCAAAAAATACATGCTCATTGCTGATAAACCGCATTTTAAAAGCGATACCATCGTTTTTGACACGCCCAAGACGATCTGGAAAGATGTGCTGATCAAGAAATTGTACCTCACACCTGCTCAGGTAAACCTGATCGTTACGGTGTATGACAAGGACACCAAACAACCAATCCAGGGTGTGAAGGCGCGGTATTTTGATATTGGCCAACTGCTGCCGGGCGGCACTTTCGCCACGGGCAAAGGCGGTTCGCCGCTGGCAATGCTGGAACAAACACGCCTTGCCGACAACCGTTTCGAATACCCCTTGCAATTCGATCACCGATATAAAGTGATCGTTTCCAAACCAGGTTACACCATCGACTCGACGGATATTGTCTCGACCGAAGGACTGGATGGCAATTCGATCATTGAAAGAAAACTGTACATCACACGCGGGCTGACTTTCGAGGCATTTACGACCAATATGCAAAACCGCGATACGCTCTATGGCGTGCGCTATGAATTGGTGGAAATCGGCGGAGATAACCGCCGGGATCAATACCTCAGTCCGCTGGGCAAAAACTATGAAACGACCGTCAACTACGACCGGCGTTACATGATTAAAGCGACCAAAGACGGGTTCTCGCGCGACTCCGTGGAATTTTCAACGGCTAACCTCGAACGAATCGACTTTCAAAAGATCGTCCGGGAATTGCGCCTGAAACCACTGATCCTGGAAGCCTACCTGCCGATTCGCCTGTTCTTTGATAATGACTACCCCGACCCGCGTACTTTGGCTACCACCACACCGCGCGACTATCGCCCGACGTATGTGGAATATTACAACCGGAAGGATGATTTTATTGCAAAATATACCGCCGGTTTGACGGGTAAGGAACTTCAGATAGCAACCGATACGCTCGATTATTTCTTTGAAAAAGATGTGCGCGCCGGTTGGGAAGGTTTGATGGCATTTTCCGAAGTATTGTACGAAATGATGACGCGCGGCGATACCATCGTGCTGACCCTGAAGGGTTTCGCTTCCCCGCGTGCCGCTACCAACTACAATCTCAACCTGACAGCCCGCCGGGTATCGAGCGTATTGAACCACTTTATGATTTTTGACGGTGGTATTTACAAAAAATTCGTTCAAAACGGCCAGATCACTATTGTGCAGGAGCCGAATGGCGAATCAAAATCCCCGCGTGGTATCAGCGACGTTATTTCCAAAGAACGCGAGTCCATTTATAGTGTGCCTGCATCCCGCGAACGACGATTGGAGATTATCGGGGTTCAGGTAAATAACCAGCAAAAACTGGATAATATTCAAAAGTAATCCTGAATTGAATTGTTGACGGCTGTGATGGATACGTGGCGGATGCAGGCGCCGGCAACAAACAAACAAGAACCATTGAGCCATGAAGAATATACATAGTCAAACGCTTAACTGCATGAAATACAGCCTTTTTTCGGCAATCTTACTATTGGTGTCGAATGTTGCATTCGCTCAGCTGCAACTGTCGTTTTCCACCGTACCGCCTACCTGCAACGGCTTTACTAATGGTACAGCCACGGCTTTGCCAAGCGGCGGGACAGCACCCTATGCCTACAACTGGAGCAATGGCCAAAGTGGTCAGGCTACCCTGGGTGTAGGCGCGGGTACTTATTCCGTTACTATTACCGATGCTGCCGACTTGACCATAACAGGCGAAGTAACCGTGATAGCGCCCGATCCGGTGATCGTTTCCATCACGCCGGAAGGCCTGAGTTGTACGGATACGGAAGGCGCTCTGGTGGCCGGCACAGTGGGCGGCACTTCCCCGTACACGTATGAATGGGAGAACGGCAGCACCGCAGGCAGCCTGCCCGTCACGCAGTCGGGCCTGTATTATGTAACCGCTACGGATGCCAACGGATGTTCGGCTTTGGCTAATTATTTTGTCAGGCCTCCTGCCGAAATTGTGATTCAATTCCTGACGCTCGATGCGCCTACCTGCTCCAACAGTTCCGACGGCGCCATTGTGGTGAATATTTTTGGCAACAATGCCCCGTATACCTGGGTTTGGGGAAATGGCGTCGCCAATGCATCGCTTTCGAATATTCCTGGCGGCTCGTACAGTATTACCGCAACCGATGCGTTCGGTTGTACAAAAGTTGAAACGGCCGTTTTAAATGCTCCTCCAGCTTTAGTTGTAGAGGTGTTTCCCACCAATATTCCCTGCTCTAGTTTGCCGAATGGCGGCGCCGTCAATGCGGGCGTTGCAGGCGGAGTGAATCCTTATACTTTTCTCTGGAATACCGGTAGTACCGAATCGGGTTTGCAAGGCATTCCGCAGGGGATTTATACGGTGACCGTAACGGACGTGAATGGCTGTACCGCTGTGGATGACGCTATCGTTACCCAGCCGACGCCACTGACGGCCTCTGTGGTCAGTATCACACCCGCTTGCGGCGGCAACAACGGCAGCGCCACGATCACGGCCGGCGGTGGTACGCCGCCTTATAAACATGTCTGGAGTAATGGTCAATTGGGCCTGACGGCTACCAACCTGGCGCCCGGCCAATATTACGTGTGTACATTTGATGCTAACAATTGCCAGTTTGACGTTTGGGTCGTTATTCCTGTTGGGGAAGGACTGAATGTGTCGCTCAATATCGTGAAAGCAGAATGTCCCGGAATAGATAGCGGTATTGCAACTGCCATTGTAAATCCGGCGACCGGTACTTATACCTACGCCTGGAACATTCAAAACAGCCCTCCGACATCACAATTGAACGGTATTCCTGCCGGAACGGTCGTTTCCGTGACGGTAACCGACGTGAATACGGGTTGTCAGGGTTCTGCCACCGGCGTGGTCGGCACCCACAACCAGGTGCAGGTAGCCGTTACAGATACGGATGCGGCCTGCGGCGGAGCGCCCACCGGTAGCGCTTCGGCGATTGCATCGCTGGGTACCGCGCCTTATTCATACGCCTGGACTTACCCCGACGCATCGCAGGTGAGCGGTTCTGACATTTCCAACCTGGCGCCCGGCGCTTATGCCGTGGTGGCTACCGACGTAAAAGGTTGCACCGCTATCGGTGTGGCCGACATCGGAGTGGATTCCGATCTGACAGCCAATTACACAAACAATTCAACCTGTACCGGAAATGGTATTTCCGTTCAGTTTCTGGATCAGTCCACCGATCCGTTCAATACGATTACCGGCTGGAACTGGCTGATTACCTGGAGCAACGGCTCCACGCAGTCTGCCGCACAAAACCCGCCGGCTATTCTATTGCCCAATGGCGAAACCGGCACGGTGCAACTCACCGTTACCAGCGCAGGCGGATGTACGGGTACGGTCTCCTCTGCATTTACCATTAATGCGCTGCCCAACGTGTCTGTTCAGGTGGAAAATAATTCCAGCGCCACTTGTGTAAATGTACCCGCTGAAATCACGGTTTTCGGAGAACAAACCTATACATATACCTGGATTCCACAAACAGACCTGACATTCAACCCGGATGCTCAACACGTTACCGCCAATCCGGCGCAAACAACTGTTTATCAATTGGTTGCAAGCAACGGGATTTGTTCGGATACGATTCCGGTAGAAGTTGTACGGGTGCAACCGCCGGTTGTTTCCGTAACAACCAACAACATTGTTACGTGTGATACAGCGGTAGTTTTGACCGCCACTGTTACCGGAAATGCCAACCTTATCTGGTACAATAGCGCCAACGAACAAATAGGCACAGGCAATTCGATCACAGTGCCTGCCGGACAGGTTGCCACGTATTCAGTTGTGGCAACCGACGCCCAGGGTTGTTCAGATGCAGCAGCGCTTGCCGTAACCGGAAACAGCGTAGACGTAAATGCCGCCATCAGTCAGCCCCTCAGCGCATGTGAAAACACCCCGGTTGCCGTGCAGGTAATCAATATGGATCCAAATGACAACCTGACGTATCAATGGTCGTCCAGCAATCCTGCGCTCACAATCACACCGCAGGGCGCTGCACAAGTGACGCTCAGCGGCGCTGAAGGAGCATATACAGTAACCGTATTGGTTACAAACCAGTTCGAATGCCAGCGTAGCTTCACCACGCAGGTGACCATGACGCCCGGCGAATCGCTGGAAGGCGCCATTTCGACCGATCTCTGCAACGGATTACTCGTTGCTTTCCAAAACAACAGCAATATTTCAGGTACCTGGAATTTTGGCGATAATTCGGCGCCCAGTACCGAAAACGATCCCACGCATACCTATACTCAAGCCGGAACCTATCCGGTTACATTTGTTTCCAATCAGGCTTGCGTAGCGCCATATTCCGCGCAAATCGAAGTGTTGCAGGCACCTGCAGTGCAGGCCGCCATCGGCAACAACCTGATGGGTTGTGTGGATAGCGCAAGCGTTCAGTTTACGGATCAGACGATCGGTGCAGATTTGACCAACTGGCAATGGACGTTCTCCAACGGCGCCACTTCCAGCCAGCAAAATCCAACCGTGGTCTTTGGCCAGTCAGGCCCCATTACCGCAACGCTCACAGTGACGAATGCCGATGGTTGTACAGGTACCGCAACGGCGCAGCCGCAGGTAGATATTATCAATGAATCAGTTGAAGAGGCGTTCAGTTTCTGCCTGCCCACTTCGGTAGCGCTCAATCCTTCCTTCGACCAGAGTTATACGTACACCTGGACGGCCACGCCTTCCGACCCGAATTTGCTGGTACATAACCCCAACCCCTCCGTTTCACCATCCGTACCGACCACTTATTCGGTTATCATTACCAATGGCGCTTGTTCCGTTACCTATTCGGCACTTGTAACGCCGAGTGCGGCTGCGACCCTTGAATTGCCTGCGGATCAACTGGTATGTTCCAATGACGCAGTGTCGGTGAGCGTACAAAACACGAATGCGACTTCCGTTAAATGGTCCTTGTCGCCAACATTGACTCCGATCCTGGCTACGGGCAATACTGTGCTCATTATTCCTGTTCCGAATGGTCTGTATTACGTGGAAGCGACCAATGGAGCAGGCTGCAAAGCCCTCGATTCTATCGGTATCAACAATGCTTCGGTCAATGTGCAGGCGGAATCGTTGAACCGCGATATTTGTAAAAGTTTTGCCACGGAACTGACGGTGACCAATATGATTCCTTCCCAGGTACTTACCTACCAATGGACGCCGACGCTCCCGCCTGTTCCCAACCCGATGGTGGTACCGGAAAGCGATATTACGTATACCGTAAAGGTGAGCAATCAGTTTGGCTGTAAGGATACCCTCACTTTCCAGGTGAATGTAACCGAAGTAGCCGTCACAGCGGAAGTCACCGGCCCGGATACGATATGCACCGGCCAGACCACCAGACTGTT